>JAGLQE010000125.1 GCA_023137005.1 Thermoplasmata archaeon | reverse complement strand
ATCATGCTGGTTGCTGATATAATGACCAATGATGGAGATGTGAAGGCCATTGGCCGTCATGGTATATCTGGACGGAAGTCCAGCGTACTGGCCAGAGCTGCATTCGAGATCACATCCGCTCACCTTCTGAAAGCTGGTCTTATCGGAGAGGTTGATCGGTTGGACGGAGTGGCGGAAAACATTATTGTAGGTCAGCCGGTTACGGTTGGTACCGGAGCTGTGAATCTTATATATTCACCACCCAAAACACCTAAAAGGAGGAAAGAATAATGGACCTTAATAAAGCCCTAAGGGCCGCGGCCAAAACTGGTAAATTACTCTTCGGAGCAGACCAGGCAAAGAAGGCAATAGAGACGAAGGAAGCAAAGCTGATAATCCTTGCTAGCAACTCGCCAAACCCGGAATTGAAGGAGCAGAAAGATGTTCCGTTCATTGAATTCCCGGGAACCAATATCGATCTTGGTGGAGTTTGTGGTAAACCCTTCGCTATCTCGGCCGTCACAGTCCTTGAAGCAGGCGATTCTCAGATCCTAGCCAAATAGGTGTAGATCAAATGAGCGAGATCGTGCTTGATAATCAGACCCTTATGAGTATAACTCTATTCGAAAGAATGACGCATACTCAGGTCAAGGATTGTGTTGATACCGATGACAGGATAATCTTCGTCGTCAAGGCTGGCCAGATAACCAAAGCAGTGGGCATCAAGGGTGAGAATGTCTCAAAGCTCAGGAAGCAGCTTTCCAAGACCATTCAAATAGTTGAATACTCGGATGACCCGGTCCAGTTCATCAAGAGTGTTTTCCATCCCTACGAGGCCAGTGCGGTGGACATCGAGCAGAGGGGGGACCTGACCCATGCGACAGTCACGGTCAATCCCCTACTCAAGGCCAAGGCCATAGGCCGGGGTGGCAGGAATTTGAAGATAGCCAGGGACATGATATTCAGGCATCACAGTATCCAGAGTGTTAGCGTGGCATAAGCATACATTAGCAGGGCATTAACTCTTTGAACATGCCCCGCCTGA
>JAGLQE010000124.1 GCA_023137005.1 Thermoplasmata archaeon | reverse complement strand
CCTCCCAGCTACCTCCTCGGAGATGATGATATCATCCGCGAAATCATTCAGGGCATCCCGGTCCCGGTCATTGTAGGCCCTCGCAACTATATAGGCATCTTGATTGTGCTTGTGGACCATCTGAATAGCAGTCTCTGCATCCACCATGTCCGAAAGTGTCACTATCACAAGGCTAGCCTGGCTAACTCCTGCAAGTAATAGAACTTCTTCATTGGATGCATCACCGTAAATGTGCTCTATGTCCTCCTCCATCATCAGATAAGCTTTTTTGGGATTGAAATCTACCACCAGGAAGTTCTTGTCCGTCATTTTCAGGCACTTGACAGTATCCTGTACGACCTCGGCATATCCCAGAATAAGTATATCTGGCTCACGATGAATATGTTCTGGGGATTGGAAATCAGCATCCGCATAAAGGGTTTCCTCATCCTCCCTCGGAAGAAGAAATTTCTTGTATATCCGGGGCGATAATGACATGGCATACGGTGTGAAGACCATACTTATCAGGGCCGTGATCAGAATGACCGAGTAATTCATGTCCGAGATTATTCCAGCTGTGAAACCCAGTGTCGCGATTATGAAGGAAAATTCCCCGATCTGCATCATGCTCATTCCAACATGAAGCGATGTTTTGGGATGATAGCCCAGTATCCTGGTGGTCATGGCATTGGCAAAGCCCTTTCCAAAGAAGAGGATGAGCAAGACGATCGCGATGGATGAGATCAGAGGAAGTGGATCGGTCAGTAGATGGGAGAGGTCTATGGACATCCCGGCAGATACGAAGAAGATTATCAGGAAAATATCCTTGAGGGGGCGTATCTGGTTCACGATATCCAGATTATGCTCGGACTCGGAAAGCACCATGCCAGCAATGAAGGCTCCCAGGGCCAATGACAGCCCAAAGAACTCGGAGGCGACAGACATGCCTATACACATCACGAAGATGGCGAGAAGGAAAAGTTCTTTTGAGCGGGTCTTGCTCATCTTATCGATTATCTGAGGAAAGACCTTCCTGCCTACTAGGAGGATAATGGCAAGGAAAACTATGCCCGCCAGAGTAGGGGTTAGGGTTTCCATGTCAAGGGTCCCTTGGATAAGAATTCCGGTCACGAGCGTGATAACGATAATGGCCCCGATATCCTCTATCACCAATCGGCCTATCAGAAGACGACCATGAAGACTCTCGGTCTGTCCGCTCTCGGCCAGCATCTTGATGATGATTATCGTGGAGCTTATCATCAATACGGCACCAAGAAGTATGGCCTCCTGAAAGGTCCAGCCCATGAGAAGTCCGACAATGAATCCCAGGATCAGCATGAACACCATTTCTATAATGCCGCTGATGGCAGAGACCCCGATGATGCGACCCACACGCTTGGATGAGAATTCCAATCCAACTGCAAATAGAAGTAGTGATACGCCCAGGTTGGCCAGTGCCTCGATCTCTCCAAGATCCGTGATCAGGCCGAATCTGGCTCCATCCATATCTCCAGTGAACACGGCCCTCATGAGCCCAATTCCCGGACCTATGGCGATGCCCGCAAAGAGATATCCAAGAATGGGAGGCTGGCCTAATAGCTTATGAGCTATCCATCCGAATACGAAAGCTGCGACCATTATTATCGCGATATCTCTCAACAGTGTGAGTGCTTCTAATTCCATCCCTTATACCCTGCCTGAGTCATACCCTGTCTCTGAGTAATACCCTATCCCTGGGTTGTGTCCCTATGGGGCCACATCATACGGTAATGATTCTGGATATTTAATATATACGTTAATTATGATAATTATAAGATTATGATGTAGATCGATTTAGTGAATTGTGATCTGATGGATTTGTGAATACATATAAATATAACCATTCTCCATATTGCTACTCATGCAAGAAGTTATCAAACTCATCAGAGACGTGGCAGATTTCCCTATCCCGGGCATCATGTTCAAGGATATCACCCCTGTATTGAACGATCCCAAGGCCTTTGACAGGATAATAGATGAATTACATGAGCAGAACAAGGACCTGGGCGCCGAGGCGATCGTGGGTATAGAGAGCCGTGGTTTCATAATCGGAGCTCCACTGGCCCTGCGCATGGACATACCATTTATCATGATCAGAAAGGAGGGGAAGCTACCCTATCACAAGGTTAAGACAAGCTACAAACTGGAATATGGCGAGGCCACCATCGAGATGCACGAGGATGCCCTGAAAGAAGGGCAGAAAGTGATAATTGTCGATGACCTGCTGGCTACAGGCGGAACTGCGGTTGCATCCATTGAACTCATCGAGAAGATCGGAGGAGATGTTGTGAGTTGCTCCTTTGTCATTGAGCTAGGGGCCCTCAAGGGCAGGTCAAAATTACCAGAAGGAAAGACCAAAAGTCTGATCATTTATGATTGAGTATAATGGATGGCCATATTATGGAAAGCCTGAAAGAAACTTTGGAGAAGGCTCCCATCGTTAAATTCGGAGAATATGAGTATTTCATCCATCCAATGAGTGATGGCATACCACTTATCACGAAAGAATTACTAGAGCAGACCATTGATAGGATAATGGCATTGAGCGAGCTCGACTGCGATAAGATCCTGGTCATAGAGGCCATGGGCTTACACCTGGGTGCAGGATTGTGCATGAGGACGGGAGTGCCTTTCGTGGTAGCTAGAAAACGCTCATATGGTCTTCCTGGCGAGATGGAGTTCAGCCAGAGAACAGGCTATGATGAGAATAAGATATACCTCAATGGCATCGAGAAGGGTGACAGGGTGATCATCGTGGACGATGTCCTGAGCACCGGGGGAACTCTGATGGGACTCCTTGGCGCATTGACAGAGATGGGGGCCGAAATTGAGGATATCATCATCCTTTTCAATAAAGGGCATAACAAGGAAAAGATCGAACAGGAGTTTGGAATTACCATAAAAACGGTCTTCGATGTCAAGGTGGAGAATGGGCAGGTCAAGGTCCTCGATGATATTTCCTGAAAATATGGGAGAAATATTGCCAAATTCCTTACTTTTCTGATATTATACTGCGAAAGGCTTATATTCAAGTGCTATTATTCGATGGACGTTCTATCTGAGACAAAGCTGGAGTGACAATATTTGGAGTTAGCTGAGGAATTGGTCGATAAACGCGAACAATGCAATATCGAGGCAGAGGTACACAAAGCCGCAAGGAATCGCCTGAATGATCAGACCAAGCACTGGGTGGAAGAGCGTGACAAATATAATGCCATGACCAGAGAGCTAATAGAAGAAGCAAACCAGCACAGGACCAAACGCGATGACCTTAATGTCGAGGTCAGGGCCGCCAAGGTCGAAAGGGATGTCTGGAACAAGAAGGTCAATGAATACGCAGAGAGACTGGCCAAGAAGAAAAGAGAGAAGATGCCAAAGAGAGGGCCTTCGGTCTCCATGCTCAAAAAGAAACTGAGAGCATTGGAATTCCAGCAAATGACCCAGACATTGACAAAGGCCAAGGAAGATGATCTAATAGAGGCCATGTCCGCCGCACAAAAGGAGATCAATGAGCTGGAGGGTTCCATCGAAGGGGATGAAGAGGTCAAGCTCATCATCGATGAATCCAAGGAAGCCAGGGACAAGGCCGAGGAAGCCCACAAACTGGTTGGCGAGCTGGCAGAGAGTGCCCAGAGAGAACATGACAGTATGATGGCTATTTATGAAAAGAGCGATGCCCTACGCAAGCAGGCTGACAAGGCCCAAGAGGAGTTCATAAAGACCAAGATGCTGGCCGACGAGGAGCACCGCCTCCACATCGAGTTCATCCGTCAAGTTCATGATTTTGATAAGATAGTCACTGGTATCAGGCAGAAGGAGGGCGGCGGAGTCATAATAGATTCCAGAGATGCCAAGGATCAGGCCTCCGACATATATGACCGGTTCAAGAAAGGTGAGAAGCTGAGTACCGAGGACCTGATGTTATTGCAGCAGTCTGGGTATCTGTAGACTGGCTACCAACGATCAATATCTTCCATCTATCTAATTATTGATGGACAAGTTTTATATACAAATGCGTTATGCATGGCTTGGTTTGACGGTCACAGCGGTGGGGATACACCTGGTCTCATTCCGAACCCAGAAGTTAAGCCC
>JAGLQE010000123.1 GCA_023137005.1 Thermoplasmata archaeon | reverse complement strand
AGAGAGACCGATTGGGCATCACGCGCTGCAGGCTCGATGATGGACATGGATGGTAGAGATGAAGAGTTCAATATCTATGATGAGGAAAGGCGGCTGTACAATGTGGCCGTGTGCGCGCCACTGGGTTATCTACAGGATGGAAAGTTCAAGAAGCCGAAGACCATCCCGGCACATTTCTCCAAGGTGAGGCATGCTGGCCCGTCGGATTACGAGTTCCTTAAAAATTATCTGGGAGACATGAAGATAGGTGTTCTGAGAAGTGGTGAGAGGACAATATCCAGTGTGCCGGTTGGCATCCACACGGACGTATTATGTCATCATATCGGGATCTTCGCAACCACTGGCATGGGAAAAAGCAATCTGATGAAGAGGTTCGGAGGAGCCGCACTGGAATCCGGCAAGGTCGGTATGCTGATCCTTGACCCTCATGGAGAGTACATTGACGGTGGAAGCTCTGAATTAAGAGGATTGGAGCATCACCCATTAGCAAGCCAAAGGCTCAGATGCTATGTCACTCGCGAGGTGGGCGGGAATGTATCCGATGTCAAGATATCGGCCAGCGAGATCGGAGTGCAGGACCTGGGAAACATATACTCGCTTTCAGACCCACAGGTGGAGTTCCTTAGTGCGGTAAGAGGAAGGTATGGAAGGGGCTGGCTCCAGTATTTGAATGATACGGGGATAGAAAACCTCATCGAGCAATATCAGCCCAGATTCCATGAGGGGACCATAGGCGTGGTCAAGCGGCGTATCGAGTCCATCGCCCGCTCACCCTATATCACCTTCGATGACACGGTGTCCATGACCGATACCGTTATCCAGCAATTGCGGGAAGGCCTTGTTGTATTGGTCGATGTATCTGGAGCCGGGGAAAGAGAGGAATTACTGGTGTCCAGTGTGCTTGTCCGCACTCTTTTCGAGCGCAATAAGACCATTTACAAAGAGAAGAAGGATTTCGAGAGGATGCCGCCGACCATGATCGTGCTGGAGGAAGCACAGCGGGTACTCGGAAAATCCAGGGGAAATATCTTCGCCCAGATAGCCCGGGAAGGTAGGAAGTTCAAGACAGGATTATGCGCCATATCCCAGCAGCCAAAATTAATAGATTCACAGGTCATATCCCAATTCAATTCCTTGTTCATACTCGGTCTTGCCGACAGGATGGACCGGGAGAAGCTGGCCAGCTCTGCTAGGCAGGATGTATCAAAGCTGGATTATGAGATCCAGACACTCATGGTGGGTGAGGGGCTGGTGGTATCACCCAAGACACCATTCGCACTTCCGCTCAAGGTAGACCTGTACGAGGAATATATCAAGACCGTCAAGGTTGGCGAGGAACAGAACAAGGAGGCCGACGCCACTTTCTTCTGATACATCATGATACTGGGCCAAGCCCCGAGAGAGATCGAATGAAAATAATGCATCTATCTGA
>JAGLQE010000122.1 GCA_023137005.1 Thermoplasmata archaeon | reverse complement strand
TTCATGCTCAAGGAGATCTTCGAGCAACCCAAGGCCATCCACAATACCCTTCTTGGAGAGGTGCTTAACTTCGAGAACTACAATAATCACAATCACATAACCAGTATCAAGATAATCGCTTGCGGAACATCGTATCATGCGGGGCTTGTTGGTAAGCACATCATCGAAAACCTGGCGAATATACCGGTGACAGTGGAGATGGCATCGGAGTATAGGTTCTCGGCCCATGCTGGTGAACGACCCTTGGTCATCGCGATAAGCCAGAGTGGTGAAACATTGGATACCATGAGTGCTGTCAGACTTGCAAAGAAGCGAGGCCTCAGGACCATGGGCATTGTCAATATCGTTGGAAGTACTTTGACCAGGGAAACAGATGAGACATTCTACACTAGAGCGGACCTGGAGATCGGTGTCGCGGCTACCAAGACATATATCACACAGATAATCGCCATGTACATCCTCGCCATCAGATTCGGAAAGGCGAACGGTTCTCTCGGACCAGATAGGGCAAGGCGAATGATCAATCGATTACGAGACCTGCCAAAACAGGTGAGGATCATCCTCAACCAGGCAGATAAGATCGAGAAGATGGCAAAAGGAATATCCGATTCCTCCAGCATGTTCTTCCTGGGTCGTAATATCAACTACCCTGTGGCATTGGAAGGAGCCCTCAAAATGAAGGAGATATCCTATATCCACGCAGAAGGCTACCCTGGCGGAGAATTGAAACATGGCCCACTCGCCCTGATAACCGAAGATACACCGGTCATCGCCATCGCGGTCAAGGATTACACATACGAGAAGATGCTCGGGAATATCGGTGAGGTCTCGGCAAGAGGTTCACCAGTTATCGGGATAGGCAATGTAAGTGACAAGGAGCTTTCAAGATATACTGACGAGGTAATAACGATCCCCGATGTCCATTACCTTTTCACCCCAGTCCTCACAAGCGTGGTCATGCAACTTCTCTCATACCATGTGGCCAATATCAGAGATTGCGAGATAGACAAGCCCAGGCATCTTGCGAAGAGTGTTACTGTGGAATAGGAGCTATCCAATATTAAAGGGATCGATCAATAGTTTCATTAACCCCTCTCCTCAACCTTTTCTTAAATACCCTAACCTAATGTTTATCATAAAATGAAAACCAAAGAACTCGAAGGATTATTTATACAACATATGGTTTACGAAGCCGTTACCTTGAATTGGGCTATTGGATATGGAGATTCTCATGTCCAGTCCATTATGAGGGGGAGTTAATTGCGTGGTCGAGCAGACACATGAATCACTGGTACAGAGGTGGGGAGAGATCCTCGAGGAATATGACTATATTCCAAAAATAAAGAAGATCAGTGATATCTATCCCGATAAAAAAAGCCTGAAAGTGAACTTCGATCACATCGACCATTACGATAGCGATATGTCCGCCCTGCTACTCACATCTCCAGACAAGATGTTGAAGGCCGGAGAAGAGGCCATTCTGGAGTATGTACCACCCACGGAAGAAGGGGTGAAGATCAATCTAAGGGTGATGGGAATACCCAAGGACCTGAGGGTGGAAGTTCGTAATATCCGGAGCAAGCATCTTGGTAATTTCCTCTCGGTAGAGGGAGTGGTGAAAAGAGCATCTGAAGTTAGACCTCGTATGTACAAGGCTGTTTTCAAATGTGCTAGATGTGGATTTCACTCTGTGATAATTCAGGATGATGTCATTCTCCACGAGCCCATGGAATGCCCCTCTGATGGGGGAGGATGCGGCAGGCCGAAAGGCGGCACAAGGTTCGTCCCTGTTGTCGAGCAATCTACTTTCTTGGACACCCAGAGGGTGGAGATCCAGGAAAGACCTGAAAAACTACGCGGGGGGGCTCTGGCCCAGTACCTTTACTCTGAGATAGAGGGTGACCTTACTGGCATGACATTCCCTGGTGACCGGATAGTCATGAATGGTGTTCTCAAGACCCGGATGAACCGGAAGAACAGAGAGGCAATGACACTTTTTGATATCTATCTTGAGGTGAACAGTATCGAGGTCCTGGAAGCGGAATTCGATGAGATCGAGATAACCGATGAGGAGCAGGAGAAGATCGATGCCCTTGCCGCCGACCAGGACATATACAGTAAATTGATCAGGTCGATCTCTCCGACCATATACGGCCTGGAGATAGAGAAGGAAGCTCTTATCCTCCAATTGTTCGGAGGTGTGGCCAAGAAGATGCCGGATGGGACAAAGATCAGAGGTGACATTCACATATTGCTTGTTGGAGATCCCGGAACTGCGAAATCACAATTATTGAGCTACATGGCAGAGATCACTCCAAGGGGTGTGTTCGCATCAGGTAGGGCATCGACTGCAGCGGGATTGACTGCAGCTGCCGTAAAAGATGAAAAGGGGGATGGGCGATGGGTGCTGGAAGCTGGTGCACTTGTCCTGGCAGATAAAGGTCTGGCTTGTATCGATGAACTGGATAAGATGACCAAAGAAGCCAGTAGCAGTATGCACGAGGCAATGGAGCAACAGAGGATATCTGTTGCCAAGGCAGGTATAAATGCCACCCTTCAATCACGTTGTTCCGTCCTGGGGGCTGCCAATCCAAAAGCTGGACGTTTTGATATCAATGATTATATCTTTGATCAGATCAATATGCCTATGACACTGCTATCACGTTTTGATATGATATTCCCCTTCATGGATATCCCTGGAGAAAAGCTTGATTCCAAGATAGCAAGCCATATCCTGAAATCACATCTCCTGGGTGAGATGATCCAGAATCGAGAACAGGCCGAGACAGGAGCTGATGAGGATATAGACAAGGATTTTGCAGATCTACTCGAGGCCCAGGAGCCAGATATAGAGAAAGACCTGTTGAGGAAGTACGTGTATGCCGCCAAGAGGATACAACCCATACTTACGGAAAGCGCGATAGAAGTTCTGAAGAACTACTATCTTGAAGTGAGAAAGATGGGAGAAGAAGGGTCAGTTCCAATTACCGCAAGGCAATTGGAGGCCTTTGTAAGATTGGCCGAGGCCAGTGCTCGGGGGCGGATGAGTGAAGAGGTCACCATCGATGATGCAGAACGTGCAATTAGGATCACCAAGGTCTATTTCACAAGAGTACTTGGCAGGGGGGATTATTCAGCCATAGACTCGGATGTTATCTCGACTGGAAAGCCCAAGGCCCTGCGTGACAGGATGAATGAGGTGAACAATATAATATCCGAACTTCTTAAAATGAGTCCCGCAGGATTCAGTGAAGATGATTATATATCCATGGCCCTTGACCGTGGCATAACCGAGACCGAGGCCATCAAGCTCTATGACCAGATGAGGCGGAATGGCCAGATATATCAATCAGGGATAGTCAATGGAAAGCCAGTTTACAGCAAGGTCTATGACCACAGGTTGTGATATCATTATAATTGCAAAGATGCACAGGAGTGGAGGCGATGCGGTGCTTGCAGCATGTGATGCTGATGTACTTGGCAAGACCTTGAAGGATGGAGATATGAATGTCACCGTATCTGAAGGTTTCTTCGGCAGTATGGAGGTATCCGAGGAAGATCTCAAGATCATGCTGGGTCAGGCCAGCAATATGAACCTGTTCGGAGAGAAGACCATCGCGATAGCCGCGGATGCAGGATTTGTGGATCCAGACAATGCCATGATGATAGACGGCATCCCACATGTCCAGATATACTTGTTATAGGGGTTAAGATGTATTGTTTGAAATGTGGTGCAAAGGGAAATTTATATTCCAACCTTTGCGAGGATTGTTTTCGGAAGGAACGGGAGTTCGCCCGTATCCCTAATCATCTTACGAGGATGGTGTGTACGGAATGTGGGGATTACAGGACCGGAAGCACTCACTGGGTGAACAAGTTCGATGGTATGCAGTCCCTTATTGAATCCAATCTGGAGTTCGATCCGATCGTCACGGACCCCCTGATAGATTATCCCGAGTTCCCGGATGAATCCAATGAACAGACCATTGAGTTGAATATTATTATTTTCATCGATGACATCGAGATAGATGTTCCTCTGAACTTCAGATTGAGAACTAAGTATCATGTCTGTGATATCTGTAGCAGAAAGCGGGGAGGTTACTTCGAGGCCATTATCCAGATACGTGGTGATGACAGGCCAGTTACCCCAAAGGAACAGGAGGGCGTCCTTGCTTATCTTCTCAAGAAAATAGAGGAACATTCCTCGGACCGTATGGCCTTTATCACAAAGGAAACGGTTGTAAAAGGAGGGACCGACTATCATATGGGTTCCACCAAATTCTCCAAGGCAGTTGTGAGGGAGTTGCAACATAGGTTCGGTGGCAAGATCACAGAGACCGCCAGCATCTTTGGCCAGAAGGATGGTAAGGACGTTTACAGACACACCTTTCTTCTGAGACTTGCCAAATTGAGGCAGGGGGATGTGGTGAGTGATGGGAAACACATGTATCTGGTGTCCAGCATCTCCAAGAGATTTGCATATCTCAAGGATCTCACAACATGGAGAAAGATCAAGGTCCGGTACGAACATTTTAAAAAATACCGGGTGAAGGCGGATGCCAAGTTGCACGAGCAGGCCGTGATAATCCATTCCACCGAGAAAGAGATACAGATACTGCACCCTGAAACAATGAAGGCCGTGTCGATCAGACTGCCAGATGAGTTTGTCAGAGACGGTGAGGAGACGGCAGTGGTTTCCGTGGATGATGAATTGTTTCTGGCATGAACATCCCATCTTTTGGATATAGGTATTAGGGCTCTTTGACGATTCAATAAAGATATATACTTTAACAAACTTTATCGTTACATCGTATAGTTAATGTATATTAACATAATATGCATATTAACAAATTAGCATTGCTATAAATAGCATTACTAAACTGTATAGAACGAAAACATCTAGATCGGTGGACAAATGATTAAAAAATACATAGCAGTATTGATCAGTTTATTCTTTATTGTTTCAGTGCTCCCAGTCTTTTCCGAGGCCCAGGTCGTGGATGATGTTCAGATCAATATGGCAGGTGAGGCTCTAAGACAGAGAGATGGGATGGATATCTGTGTGGCGGGTGTATTGCATAATCTGACCATCTGGTTGAATGCCCCATCGGATAATATAAGCATCAAAGCCTATTCATCCGTGCCAGATTCTGCCAATCATTCTACGGGCAATATCTCCAATTTATATCACTGGTCCTACAGCAATTCCACCTGGAATGATCATCTTTACACGGATTTCATAAACCCTGAACTTTCAACTATTTACGGGAACACATATTGTTTCTTTTTGGGAACCGTGGCCAATGCAACCCCTGGCCAGTGGGTGCTTTCCATAATGGTGGATGGAGCTGAGGAATGGACTGAGACCGTCATATTTGAAGAACCAAGATCCGGTATAGCCTTCTCTGGCCCCAATTTCTACTTCAATATCGCCCCCTATATCACGGGTTTCATAGATTCCTGGGCTCCGGATGATCCACAAAATAATTCCTACTTCACGACAAAGAACTCGGGCAATGTGCCGATGGACTTTGACATATCTTATGATGATTATGACAGCCTGTTCACCACGACCAACTCTACTGGCATAACTCATGTTGGAGAAGAAAGGACCCATCATATCCAGTTCCAGGCAGAGAAATGGAGCCCAAGGGAGTTCACGGTCAAGGGCAGGATCCATGGTGAGCCAAAGATGCTCGTGACCCCTGCAATGATATCCTTCATACTGGCTCCAGAAGCTGCCTTCAATGTCATTGTCAAGGTCGCACGCCCGGGATATGACATATTCCAGATGAACGGCCTGGTGGTCCAGTATAAGAGCCGTATCGTGGCAAGCTTCAATGATGAACTGGAGCTGGACATGTACCTTACCGGGACCAAGGATAGCCATATCTCACTGGACCTAACTAAACTCACATTGGTCGAGCTGTTCATGGATGACGTGGAGGTGAGCCCGCCAGTCTATGCAAAGGTAGCGAATGACACAGAGGCTCATATCATCGCCAAGGTAAATTGCTCATCCGCCCCTCCCAGGGGCCAGCCATCCATGCTTGTCTATGCCAAGTTCATTGCCGAGACAGATGATCTCTTGACCACTGGGGATTTCACCACAACCATAGTGATCAAGGCGAAGACCTTTCTTGAGCCAGATGATGATATTGGATTGGGGCCGCTGAATCTGGTAGCCATCGTTCTGATAGTCATTGGCATGGTATCACTGTTCACTTTAATGCTGTATAATGACCGTAAAACAAAGGCAGCACAAAAAGAGAAAGAGGAAAAAGAAGAGAAGAAGGGAGGAAAAGGTCGAAGAAGGAGAAAGAAGAAATGGGTTTAGTTCCTTGGATAATTAATATATATCATTAAGGGATATGTAACACAACCCGATTTTAACCAAAGAGAGGGTATCCTATGCGTACAGGGGTGGAGTCAAGAAGGGGATTTATAAAGCGGATATTCGTTTTCCTTATAATAACCAGCTTGGCCTTTGTTTATATCGCTCCGGGAACAAATGGGGATATAGGAGTGTCCAATGACCCCCCCTCCTGGGTGGATATATTTGTTGATGACCATAATGGCATGATAATGGTCCATGTCTCTCTGAAGGACCTTAATGGATGGAATGACATCTATAATGTTACCTTGGTGGTATTGGATGGACACGGTGACGAGATCTGTAATATAACCTACAAGCAGTATAATAGCCTCGATTCTACCATCGCTGTAATAGACTGGGTCGAGAATGTGGGTAGCTATTGGAACGAGGACGAATCCTACTATGAACCCGTAGACATAGCACCCTGGAATCCGGATAATGCGATAGATTCTGTTGGACTCAATGTCACCTTCGCTCTATATCCATTCTCTGGTGAAGTGATCAAGATAGATGCCTATGATATGAGGGAGGCTAGATGTGGTTATCAGGGTCCGTTCTCAGCAGATTATGAGATAGCCCCAGTATGGGATGGTGAAGATGTGGTCATTCCTATCGGGATATCCGCGATATGTGCCCTCATAGGTGCATTGTTCATTGTTATGAAACGAATGAAGAGCAATAAGATGGCCAGACTCATAGAGAGAGGTGGCAAATGATGGTGGTAGAACATGGATAGGATCTGCCCCATATGCCAGACATTGACCTACGATGATGAACTGGTCATGTGCGATAATTGCGGAGCTGAACTACCGATCATTGATGATGATGTGGTCATTGAAGATGAGGAGATCGATGATCTGGAAACCCTGGACCTGGGTGAGCTGGACCTTGACGATCTTGGTGATGATATTCCTCCAACAGAGCCAGACCCTGTTGAAGATGACGATGATGAAGGATTGGTCATTGACCTGGAAGAAGAAAGTAGCACACCAGATGATGGGCCAGAAGACGAAGACCTGGCCGCCGAGGATACTGGTGATTGGGACACGGGTGCCATTGGCGGAGATATAACTGACGAATCCTTAACTGTTGACGATGATAAGACCGAAGCTGAAGACCCCCCACAAGATGAGGATAT
>JAGLQE010000121.1 GCA_023137005.1 Thermoplasmata archaeon | reverse complement strand
GCAGGGCTGGATTTCGCTTGACAAAGATGTAGTACATCAGGTAAGCGATGAAGAAAAAGAAGGCAAAGAACCCCATGATGAAGAGAAATACATTGTCAAAGATCCAGTCGATTATCATTTTACCAATTCCCTAGCTTACCGCCTCGCCACCAGCACGCTCACATTGTCATGCCCGCCTTTTTCCAGGGCTTCGGCCACAAGCCTATCCACCTGCTGAGCTGGTTCTGGATCATTGGCCATGATATCCTGTATCTCACTATCTCTAAGCATATCATTCAGCCCGTCCGTGCAGAACAATAATGCCCCTTCTTTCCACTTCTCCACGAAGATATCTGGCTTGATCTGTTTTTTGGGTCCCAGGGCCGTGTGGATCTTATTTTTCTTGGGATGGTCGAAGGCCTCATCCTGTGTTATCTCACCCTTGTCCAGCAGTTCCTGGACAAAGGAATGGTCCTTTGTGATAAGCCTCAGTGTGTGATCTTGAAAGTGGTATATGCGGCTGTCTCCAGCATGGGCGATGATGATCTTATCTCCAATGACCACGCCCGCAGTAAGAGTGCACCCCATGCCCTTTGCCTCGGGTTCCTTGGCAGCCAAATTCCTGAGATGGGTATTGATATTCCTCATATAGCCTGGAAGCTTGTTCTCAAGTTCTCCGATGATGTCTCCATCGGTATTGGAAATTCCATTCTGAACAAGGAAGACGAAGTACTGGGATGCGATACGGCTGGCAATATCGCCTTTCTGATGACCGCCCATCCCATCAGATACAATGAAAATATCCACATTTACTGGACTGGAATTGCTTGGCAGGCGCAGGGTGATCCAGCCCACCATGTCCTCATTGTGGGGCATTAGTTTTCCTTTGTCTGTTTTGAATTCCACCTGCATTTTATTCGCCCCATCCTCAATATATCTCGGTCCCACCCACTTTGATGGTGTACTCTTCCTTCAGCCTGGCTCCTCCAGATACGATCTCTATTATGACCGGGAAGGATCCTTCATTGTACTTGGGCTTGAACTTCACATCCTCTCTCAGGGTCATTCCCCTTCTCACGCCAGGGAAGACCAGGGTGTCCTGTATCTCGAAGTATTTCTGCATATCTGAGAAGTTTACTTCGATACTTTCCAGGTCCATATTGGAATTGTTCTTGATGTCGATGATTATCTCTGCAGTTGCATCGGGGTCCAGGTATGTGGGGATGATCAGGTCGCAGGCATCATTCAGTATCTTCAAGAGCTCGGGGTCGGGTGGTGGTGGTGGAGTGTGTGGTGCAGGTGCCTGGGCTGGAGCCGGGGGTGGCGGTGGCATATCCGAACCTTCCTGGCTATGGAGCATTCCCATAACATTCTGAGTTTCTGTTTCGGTTCTCTGGCTTTTTTCCTCCACCTGTCTGGCACGCCTTTCTCTCTCTTCCTGGTAGTACCTTTTGTCATCCGCCCTCTTCTCGGCATCCATCCTTTCTTGACCCTCTCTTTCCTCACGAGCCTTGCGGGTTGCCTCCTGCCTCTCCCTGTTCTCCCTGAGTATCTGCTCCTTTCTTTCCTCCTGGATCAGGGTCTGTTTTTCGGCTTCCAGCTTTTCCATCTCCGCCTTCGCTCTCCTATCATCCCCCCTCTTCTGTTGCTCCCGTTCATCCTGGACCTTGCCCGAATCCTGGTATTGTGCGGGTGGCGGAACATAGGGCTGTTGGTATTGAGTCTGTTGAGCTGGTTGCTGATATTGAGGTTGTTGCTGTGTCTGGTATTGTTGTTGTGGAGCTCTTTGTCGGGGCTGTTGGCTTTGCTGTCTTCCCCGGTGTTGCGCTTGCTGTGCCTGATACTGTTGCTGTCTTTTGCGCTCCAGCTTTTTCTTCTTTCTCTTCTTTCGGGAAGAGGAAATGCCAGCTATCAGGACAATGAAGATGATCAGGAATATGAACAGGCAGAGATAATCATCAAAAGAAAAAAGTCCCAGGTCCAATCCCAGGCTGGAGGAAAGGCTGAGATCAATATCATATGAGGGAATTTCCGCATCCATTCCATGCTCTATGAGCTCGATATAGTAGGTCCCTGCAGGCAGGTCATATCTTGTCAGGCTGGAAAAGGAGCCAGATCCTCCATCATCATCACTCGTAAGATAGGTGGAAGGCACCCCCGTAGAATCATACAGAGCGATCTCCGTGTCCCCACTTAACCCGCTGGTGGTGATGGTGACATCATTGTTATCGTATAATGTGAAGGAATACCAGTCCACATCCAGGCCTCCATTGTGAATGGAATGGGTCTGGGTGATGCCATCGGATAATGTGGTCGAGGATAGCCAGTCATTATCTGACTCATAGATATCAGCCGATGCAGTAGTGGTTCCTCCTCCAGTATCCCGGGTGGCATAGAAATTGCATGTGATGGAATAGGACTCTGTGCCGGTTATGTCATAGCCGAGAACGTAGATGGCATAGGTTCCTGTGCTTATTGGATAATGGGATATGGTCTCACTGATGGTATCTGTCTGTGTACTGGATGCCACTTCGATCACGGAGGCATCGTAGAGGTATATATCAATATCATTCGTGGAATATCCCCAGTCCACAGAAATATCGATGGTGGTGTAGGAAGTCACATCAATGTAATAGATATGGGACTCATCCTGTACTATCGTATCATAGGTCAAGTTGGCACTGGCATTATTGATCAAAGTAGAAAGGCATACGGCTAAAAGTAAGGTCATGATAGCCATGGCAAAGGTACGAGCCCCAAGAGTCTTGAATATTTTCATTCCCTACACTCCGTAATTGGTCAAGTCAGGCTTTGATAGTTCCTATCTTTGACTGACCATATCCCGAAACCCTTAATTACTTAATAAACCTTTCAATATCTTATACAACCTGGAGGAGTAAATATGGTTCTAATAACTGCAATATCATCGGTTGGTAAGATGATCTCGGCCTACACGGGCTATAGGAAGGACAAGATAAAGGAAGATGATAATCTGGTCCGCAAGAGATTGATAACAGAGGTGGACAAGTCCAATGAGAATGTCCGTAATATCCTCGAGACCCTGTACGAGAACAAGGACACCCAGTCCATCAATGCTCTCAAGAAGGTGAAGGACGAGCTGGATATCTTCTCCAATGATATCACGATGTCAGTATCTGGCCATCAGTATGGCTTCTTTTCAACTCAGAAGGTCAGGTCACCTTCCGAGGGCGATCTCAAGACACTGGTGGGCTATGATCTCA
>JAGLQE010000120.1 GCA_023137005.1 Thermoplasmata archaeon | reverse complement strand
ATGGCCATTATCAAGGCCTTGCTGGTGGAGATCGATGAGGAAAGGTATGCTATCCCACTGGAGAACATCGTAGAGACGGTCAGGATACCACTTGAGGAGATCCACGCGGTCAGTGGGACCAGCATGTTCAAATTGAGAGAAGAGGTCCTGCCGATCTTCTTCCTCACTGAAGAGTTCAGAGGAAGAAAGGAGGACAATGGCCATGATCTTTCAGCTGTGATCGTAGGAATGGACACAAAGGTCGGATTGGTGGTTGACGGTTTCATTGGCCAGCAGGAGATAGTTGTCAAATCCATTGGAGGCGAACTGAGAAGGTCAAAATACTTCTCGGGAGCAACCATTCTCGGAGACGGCTCGGTTGCAATGATAATAGATGTGGGAGCTTTCACATGATCGGCGGGAATGGGCATAAAAGATCCGCAGACAGGGATGTGAAAGAACTCATCAAGCTCCCGGGAGTGGGATTGCTAAAAGCAGATATTCTATACGATGCAGGATACAGGTCATTGAGAGAACTCAAGAGAGCCAGTGTCGTCGAACTTATGAAGATAGATGGGATCGGGCGTATATCCGCGGCAGAGATCAAGACGAGCCTGCGTGAGAAAGATCTTGAAGATATCTGGGCAACCGAATTTACAGCAGAGCTTATCGGTCATGAGAGCAAATGCCCACTTTGCGGAACAGTGATCAGTACCTTCGAATCAGTATGTTATGAATGTGGGACAACACTGAAAGGATCAAGCGACGCAGACAATGAAACAGAAGAGGATTCCAATAAAAAAGCACTGCTCCACTATGATAGTGAGCTATTGATATCACCAGATAATATTGAATTGTGGTATGCCCGCGGTTCCACCCTATTGAACATGGAAGAATATATCCTGGCTCTGGTATCATTTGATAAGATACTTAATATAGACCCTCATAATAAGAATGCCTGGATGGCCAAAGCCGATCTTTTCAATAAGATAGGTGAGCCATTGAATGCTGCGGAATGTTATTCACATATAGTATCAAGCACTGCTTTGAATCAAGTTATCCGAATATCAGAGGAATATGAACCCATAGAAGAAAATGATATTTTAGATAGCATCCAGCAAGGCTCTGATGATGATAAAATAATAATAGAAAACACCAAAAAAGAGCATCCGGGATCACACCTAAAGGAACTTCTAGGGAAGGGAGACAGTGAAAAAATAGAAGATGATGATGATGATGATGAAATATCCGCATTGGAGCTCCAAGATCCAGAGGAATTAAAGAGAGCATTATCAGATAAGGCAGCAGAGCTAAAGGAATTACTTATTTTTGCAAAGGACCTCTCTATAAACATTGATAATGAGAGAGACCTGATCGTCAAGGCGATCCAGTATAATAGAATAGGGCGCACCAGGGAAGCCATTGAGCTTCTGAGTAAAGGATGCGCTAAAATTGAAGATGTGCTCAGAGGCAGTACATTGATATCCACGACCGACGAAAGTATCATAACAAAAGGAGGCAGTTCATGAATGAAGCAAAAAGTATAGATTATGAGAAAATTGCGAATTTGACAGATATCCAAAAGGATGCATTGCGAGAGATCGGGAACATAGGTGCGGCACATGCCGCTACTGCATTATCCAGCATGTTGAAAGAGACCATCATGATAGATGTGACAAGCTCACATATCATAGGTATTGAGGATATGCAAAATGAATTGTTCGGAGATCCATCAGATAAGGTCGCAGGGGTATTCATGCAGGTTACCGGAAGTGGAAAACATAACCTCCTTATGTTGTTCCCCTTTGAGAACACACTTCAGCTTGTGGATAAGTTCTTCAATCGGCCCATGGGCACATCTACTGAGCTATCCTCCAGGGATGAATCCGCTCTCTGTGAGATCGGGAATGTTTGTGCCTGTGCTTACCTGAATTCATTGGCCAACCTTCTTGATATCACCCTATTCCCATCCATACCTGGCCTGGCCGTGGATATGCTGGGCGCAGTGCTTCAATATCCTGTACTGGAGATCGGTATGAGAACAGATTATATCGTGATTATCCAGACAGAGTTCATCAGGGATGCTGACAGGTTCAAGGGCTATTTCCTATTCATGCCAGATGACGAGGTCAAGGATCAGATAATGAAAAAATTCAAGGTAGTGTGAAGTGAAACATGACATCAAAGGAGATATTTGTGGAAGTCGGCGGGCACAGGGTCGCCACCAACCCCACTGTATTGAAGAGCGTGGGAATAGGCTCATGCCTTAGCATAATCCTCTACGATCCGGTGAACCGGATCGGAGGAATGGCCCATGCCATGCTACCATATTATGAAGAGGGGAGAGACAGCCATAATCCCATCAAATACGTCGATACCTCCATCTACATACTCCTGGATGAATTGGTCAATAAAGGTGCAATAAGAGAGAGGATAATCGCCAAGCTGGCGGGAGGCGCCCAGATGTTCGCTTTCCTGGGAGCAGGTACTATGAACATTGGGGAACGGAACATCAAAGCAGCGAAAAAGACCCTGAAAAAAGAGAAGATAAGGCTTAGATCAGAGGATGTCGGCGGCGACCGCGGCAGAACTGTCATACTGGACATAGTGACAGGTGATGTGACGATCAAGACAGTATCCCGGGATGAGGTGATGATAATATGAGCAATGTGAGGAGGCCGAGAGGTTCGGATCGCGATAATGGAGGATATTGGGATGGCAACTAGATCATTTCAGGAAATTGCTCGGGAGACAGAGCAGATCGTTGGCAATATCGGTGTGTTCATGGTAGAGGAGCAGTGCAAGAAGATAGGGAAGACCCCATGCACACTTCTACCTGAGGATGAGCCGCTCCTTATCATGGAAATTCTGACCGTGGCATCCACTGTGACCACTCCAAATAACTGGAAGAAACTGGAACGCATATTCAAAAGGAGGATCTCCGGTATCAAATAAGGAGAAGAAGGAACATGAACACGAATAATTTCACAAAAGATTCATTGGTCCAGGTGCAGGAGATACTGGACTTCATTCGATTCCGGGAGAAGACCATAAGTGATATATCCTCCACACTCGACATTCCCAAGGCCACTGCCTATAGGAAGATCAATAAACTGGTGGAGCTGGGCTGGGTCAAGGAATTCGAAGAGGAAAGAGGCTTCGAAGGAAAGAAATATCTGGCGAAGGTCAGGATACAGGTGAATGGAGATATGACCTGAAGCAAACTACCAGGCACATATCTAAATCATCCATTGACCAGATCTATCTTATCTATCATAATAAATAGATTTTGAAGAAACACTCAGCGGAATTCCCATGACCACCATGGAATCCATGATGCCAGTATTCTTTGCCGAGACTCCGATGCGATACATTATTCGGTTGTCCACATTATTTATTTGAGCGGTTTTGGCCGCGCTTCCCAGGGCGATCCCCAGGTCAAGAAGTCGCAACATGCAGTTGGGGCCATTGAATACCCGGTCTGTACGCTCTCTGGCATTGAACTCCGCGCAGGTGTCGAAACCACATGAGCCACAGTTGAGCCCGATGCCCTTGTGCTCCCTCACACCGACCAGAACAAGCCCGCCGGACTTCAGGAGATTATTACCATCACGCTCGAATCCCGGGCTATCCTCCTCCTTGGCAAGGCGGAACATGTCATCCACGATCTTGCCGATCTCTTCCTCGGTAGCGATCTTAATATCAATATAATCCTGGCCAATGGCCTTGGGCGCGGTTATGGCCGCCACCTTCATCAGCTCTGCAACGATCTCAATTCCTTTGTCCATCATGCTCACTTCCTGTAACCTAATGCATGATCTGATAATTTAAATTATTGGGCATATCAAAGCTCCACGACTTCCCCAACCTCATCCTGGCTGGCCGGAATGACCACCACTCCATTGACCTTATTGCTCGATAGGATCGTCTTCACGGTCTCCAGCGCCACTTCAGGGGTATTGTTCTCCTCGCTAAGATGGGCCAGGGTAATGTGCTGGGTATCAGGTCCGATGACCTTCACCAGCACTTCCCCGCTCTCCACATTGGGAAGGTGGCCTTTATCCCCCAGTATCCTCTTTTTCAGGAAAGCCGGGTAGGGGCCGTTCTTCAGCATCTCTATGTCATGATTGGATTCCAGGACAAGGCCATCGCATCCTTCCAGCATTTTTTGTATCTGAGGGGTCATGTGTCCAGTGTCCGTGGCTATCGCCATGCACCGACCATTATTCTGAATACGATACCCGAGTGTCTGGGGGGCATCATGGGGAACCTCAAAACCCTTGATCTCCAGCCTGCCGATCTTGAACTTCTTCCCGGGCTGGATCTCCACCTGGCCCTTCAGTTTTTCCTTTTTCAAGACCTTGCCCTTCAGGACAGTGGGTGTGGCGTAGATCGGGATATTGTATCTCCGATTCATAACACCCACCCCCTTCACATGGTCGCTGTGGTCATGGGTGATGATGATGGCCTTAATATCATCGGGAGATAGGCCAACCTGGCCCATTCTCTTTTTCAATTCCTTGCCACTGAAGCCAGCATCTACCAGGAAAAGGTCTTCGCTATCCCATATTGCGTATGAGTTCCCGCGACTTCCACTTCCCAGGGTGCAATAGCTGAGACCAGCCATTATCAACCCAGCTTCGAGGCTATTTCTTTTGCCACGTCCAGTGTGCCGGCAGTGCCGCCCATGTCGTATGTGAGGACCTTCTTATCCACGATCAGCTCTGCGACCGCATTGTAGATCCTATCGGCCTTCTCGGTCTCACCGAGCCAATCCAGCATGAGTTTTGCGGACATGATCTGCGCAATTGGATTGACCTTGTACATTCCGATATACTTGGGAGCGGAGCCGTGTGTTGGTTCGAATACCGCATAATTGTCACCGATATTCGCGGCCGCACTGACGCCCATTCCTCCGGTCAGCATGCCGGTTATATCCGACAGTATGTCTCCGAACAGGTTGCTGGTGACTATGACCTCGTAATCCTCGGGATTCTTGACCAACCACATGGCGATGGCATCGATATTGTTCTCTTCCATCTCTATCTCTGGGTAATTCTTATGGATCTCCCTGGCAGTTCTGAGGAACAGGCCGGATGTCTCCCTGATGACATTTGGTTTTTCAGCAACTGTAACCTTCTTCTTGCCGAACTTTCTTGCATATTCAAAGGCACTGGTGATGATATTTGTTGCACCGCGCTTCGTGATGATCCTGAGTGATACAGCGATCTCATCATTTGCTGCGAAATCGAACTTCGCCATCTTGGGATTGTGCTCTGTGAGTGATGCTCTTAGGCTATCTGGCAGGGGATGGAATTCCACACCCGCGTAGAGGCCCTCGGTATTCTCCCTGAACACGGTGATATCTATCCCGTCCCTGAAATTGGCCGGGTTCTCCGGAAAGGCCTTGCTCGGGCGCATGTTCGTGTGCATATTGAGCATCTGCCTCATTCCCACGATTGGGCTGGAATAAACAAATCCTTTTCCCTCAAGTTCAGGATCCAGTTCCTTCGCAGCCTCTTCCTTCGGCTTGGAAGTGATGGCTCCGAAAAGACAGCAATCCGTACTGTTCAGGAGTTCGATGGTCCTATCTGGAAGTGGATTACCCTCACTCTTCCAGAACTCCCATCCGATATCTCCGGGTATATACTCCGCATCCAGGCCCACTGCGTCTAAGACGATACGAGCCGCTTCCATAACCTCTGCACCAATCCCGTCTCCGGGTAGCCAAGCGATCTTATATTTTGCCACTTTTGATCCCTCCATTTGAAGTCTCAAACTATCCTTAATAGGTAGTTAAAGGAGGGGGATGCAGATTGGGTAAATAAGGGTTATCATGAGGGCTCCCTGTGGTATCCCCTCAATTAAATCATTAGAAATTGGCAGGGGCAGGGATATGAGCCCTTATTGACTGAAAACCAAGCCAATACCGGCAATATCATGCCTTGTGGTATTAGGGCTTGTTTATCCATCAATAATTTTTCATATAGGCTTTTACTGTCAAAGGTTGAGAACGCCCATCCCTTCAGGGTTGGGATGAATCAACCAACAGTAAACAAGGTAATCCCGTATGTCCATCAACACTATATAGCAAATGAACGCAGAGATTTGCCTCTGCGAGTTTGGACATATGGCAGCTGGAATGTGAACTTCCAGGGCAGAATCAGAAGTTAGGACATGGCAATATCAAAGCAATGTGTCCTAACTTTTGTAGTCGCGTAC
>JAGLQE010000012.1 GCA_023137005.1 Thermoplasmata archaeon | reverse complement strand
GGTTCCGCCAGAAGGTCCGGAGATATCTGAATTCAGTTGTTAGAGTGCATCCCAACACTTTCTGCGTTTCATCGGCCAGCTATTACCATTGTTTTATTTTCCGCCCTTCGGCGGAGCCTTGCCTGTGTGCCTGTCCATCACTTCTCAATGATCTTCTTCCCATTCTTTTTGATGATGTCGATACTGCGACCAGTTACTTTCTCCATCCCCTTGGCCGCCTTCATGGCGGACTCTATCCTTTCATGGTCAAAGTAGTGGTCTATCGCTTTGTGGAGAGCATCTTCTCTGGATCGGTAGTATCCCTTTTCTACCAGTGTATCAATGTAATCCAAGATCAATGGTGGGATATCTACCTGGACCGTGGCAATGTTCTCAATGGTCTTTTTCTGGTTGAACACTGCTAATCTGATGAACTCCGATCTGCTGGAATATCCTAATTCATCCACCAACATATCGAGCTCGTTCAGCTCACGTTTCTGAAATCTCACAGAGATCTTTTCATCGATTTCCATTATATTTGCCTCATTTTTGTACTACATCATTTTTATTTGCCATCTTTTTCATGTAGGACAAGCAATATGGTAATGGTGTTTACCGTATATATAATTTT
The DNA here is from genome assembly GCA_023137005.1 of Thermoplasmata archaeon. GTDB lineage: Archaea > Thermoplasmatota > Thermoplasmata > SG8-5 > JAGLSY01 > JAGLSY01. The sequence continues at coordinate 1,123 of JAGLQE010000012.1, read as the reverse complement.
TGCAATTCGTAGTACATTGTCCTACGCAATCAATTCAATAGCTATGATGATCAAAAAATTCAATGTCGTCCAGGCCCACCATCTTCCTCACTTCCTTGAAGGGGCAGGAGGTTGTGCCATGAGGGTAACAGTCATGTCCTTCCGAGGAAATACAGCTTCTGCATTCTTTCACAATGGCGGTAAGCATCACATGTTCCAGCTCGCTAAAGCCCAGTGATGTCTTCAGCTCTGGATATTTTCTAGGTCCATAATTCTCGTCGCAAAGTCCAAGGGCGGATACGACCTCCATTTCATCGCCTCGCCATCTTCTTGGCCTGCTTTTTCGCATGTCCCTTTGCTAGATCGGCCGCCACGTTCTCCGAAACGATCTTTTCCATCTTATCACGGCGATTGGAATAATAATCCTCAAGGTCATCGCACCATTTGTTCATGGCAAGGAAAATGGCCTGGTCAAGATCCTGAGCATCTCCATTGCGTATGTAAAGCCCGACCTTGTCCATCAACCGCTTTGGAATTGTGACCTTGACGACATCCGAATTCCACATCCCCTTCATGTCATCAACATAATTGTATATGGCTTCCCTGACAGCCTCGCTTCTTGTATTGTGATTGTCCAACCTTGCCAGGTCTTCCAATTCCTCCAGTATCTCCGCCTCGACCCTGATATCTATTCTTTCCATCGACATTTTTCCACCAATTGTCCCACATTTTGTCGGGTGTGCTATTTATAGTTAGCGATAGGACATAGTGTCGTCTATATATAATATTATTTATCGGTAAAGGAGTAACAATAAGATATGAGGCCGGAGGTCTGTCATTTTAGTAAAAAGCTTTAAATCCATTATCGGTTTTCCTGGAGAATACATATCTCATAACGCAGGTGTGATCTAGCCTGGCTAGGATCTTAGCCTTCCAAGCTAATTGCTCGGGTTCGAATCCCGGCACCTGCACCTTAATTTTATAGGGATTGAACGGAGTTGCAAGGTATTTGTTAAGCTGGGGGTGGCAGTGCTATGTTTATTACGGCCAAAGGTTGAAGACACCCCCGCCCTTTGGGCGAGGTTCGCGGATCTCCAGTTGGTATTGTCACTCGCTAATACAACAAATATAGTACCCCGCCTCT
>JAGLQE010000119.1 GCA_023137005.1 Thermoplasmata archaeon | reverse complement strand
CGAATAATGGAGAGGCGGGGTACTGTTATTCTGGCTGCGTGTTGTGCTTTCATTTGTACGCGGACAGAAAATCTAATACGATTATTAGCTAGATTCAAACGAAGTATTTGATTCGGATGTATTAGCGGGTGACAATACAGAGTGCTAATCTGCGAACCTCGCCAGTAGGGCGGGGGTGTCTTGGTCAGGGCAATGTCCGAATGCACCTTCCAGACCTGGCTATATTGATGGCCGCGTCCACATCGGATTCCGCATTATTGGTGAGCTTGGTGGTCCGGAACTCATTGATTATCTCCACGGTGTCAAAGGCATCGGCCACCAGATTCAGGATCTCATCCCTGGATTGCGGGGCTCCATGACCTATCCGCAGCTTGGATTTCTCGTAGGAATAACTTTCCAGCATGTGGAGGATGATGGTCGCGCATTTCATCTGGCCACGTGCTTTGTGAGACTCGATCAACACATCATTGGAGAGGACCGCGATACCGGGTTCCTTGCCTGGGTCAACGCCTATGATCATTTCTTCAAAGGGCTTCATGCCACTGAGTTCCTGAAAGGCCTTTCGAATGCCCATGTATATGTCAAGATGATCAATGACCACGACCTTGTTGAAATTTATACGGCCTATGTCTGCCTGGCTCGTAAGAATAACACCGATATCCATGGGGGTCCTTTCCCCGAATATCAGGCTCCTGAAGGCTAGCTTTCGTTTCCTGAACTCCTTGACCAGATCGAAAAATAATCGGGAATCCTCGGTCAATATCCCTATGACCTTTCCGGGTTCCTCATCCAGGCTGTTCAAGATATCGCCTCAATCACCCATCAATGAAAAATCGAACTCGCACATGGGGCAGCTCGTGGCATCATCATCCACTGGAGCACCGCAAAGCTGGCAATGTATGGATTCGTCCATCAGGATATCCTCTACATCCGGGGTAAATATGGGGCCAATAAGGTCCTTGGTTCCCTCCCAGACATCCATATCTCCGTTCCAGTTCTCTGCAACCTTCCCGAATTTCTCTTCGATGATCTCCAGCGAACGAGCGACCTCATGATTCATCTTGGCTGTTGCATTACCAGAATATACCACTGCCAGGTAAAAGTTATCAGCTAATTCTATCATGATCTTCCTGTTCTCGAACTCCAGTTTTTTGAGAGACCACTGACCGGCTCCGAAGCTGTCTTTTACAAAGGACTGGATAGCGGTCAGCATCGCTATGGTGAGGTCGTAATCCACCTCCACATTCTTCTCGATGTCCATGAACTCGATAAGGCATCCGCTCTTGTGGACTAGGAATACCTCTTCGATGATCGGCGCAGTGATGCCGGAGCCCGTATGTTGATTCACTTTGACCACATAGTGAATGCGCGAGGGAGGATAAGTAGGTTTTGGGGATTATGAAGGATTCTTTAATTGATTGCCACTTCGCCTTCATC
>JAGLQE010000118.1 GCA_023137005.1 Thermoplasmata archaeon | reverse complement strand
GAGCTGGAGGCCATAAGAAAGAAGCAAATGGCCCAATTACAGCAACAGCAGCAGAGCCAGGCGGAGCAGGAGGCCATGAAGGAAAGGGCCGATATGCAGAAGCAGGCGGCTATGCGTCAGATAATGACCCCCGAGGCTCGCGAGAGGCTGGCAAGGATCAAAATTGCCAAGCCGGAATTCGTGGAGCAGGTGGAGGCACAACTGTTAATGCTGGCCCAGAGTGGACAGTTACCAGGCCAGGTCACGGACCAAATGCTCGTTCAGATACTTGAAAGAATTACTCCCGAAAAGAGGGAGATAAAGATCAAAAGGATTTAACAAAGGTGATATAATGGCTACACACAAACCATTGGGAAGGAAATTAAGATTGATGAAGGCCACGAAGCAGAACCGAAGGGTACCAGCCTGGGTGATGCAGAGGACCAACAGACGCTTCACACGCCACCCCATGCAGAGGCAATGGCGCAGAAGTAAACTGAAGAGGTGAGTTAATTGGCTGACGATGAAGAAATTATCATGGATGTCCCGCTGAAGGGAATTAAAAAAGTTCCAAGGACCAAAAGAGCGCCTAGAGCCATAAAGCTACTGAAGCAGCATGTGGCAAGGCACAGGAAGGTGGATATAGAGGATGTCTGGATAGACGATGTTCTCAATGAGTTCATCTGGGCCAGAGGAATTCAGAAGCCCCCTATGAAGATCAGAGTAAAGACAATGAAATGGGAAGACGGCAGACTGGATGTCATGCTGCCTGATGATGATGAGTAGGCAGTTAGGCCTACTCATCATCAATTCCATTTCAATCGTTCCGACCATTTCGAGGACATACAATGCTCAAGAAATACCATGTCGAGGGAAACTCCTTTATAGGGATAGTCGCCACCGCCAATGAATCAATAGCGATATTGCCAACCATTCCTGCAATAGATTCCCTTATCCCCTTGGTGAAGGAAACACTTGGAGTAGAGAAGGTGATCCAGACAAGCGTGGATGGCTCATATCTCGTGGGGGCCTTTGTCTCCATGAACTCCAATGG
>JAGLQE010000117.1 GCA_023137005.1 Thermoplasmata archaeon | reverse complement strand
GCATTGGTCTGGGTTGGTGGCCAGGCTGGATGTATGTAGGCCTTATCCTCATCATCCCAGACTCCTAGTGGATTTCCATTGTCATTATAATCTGGATAAACACTGTATTCCCAGGTTGTTGAATTTTCCACATATATCTGGTAGTAAAGGTATTGACCATGGTAAAGGTTTGAAGCCTCATATACATCTTCTGTCATTCCCCAATCCCCTGGGAATTGGAACACGAAGAGATTGTATGTCGGGAACATGGCTGTTGGAGTGTTGAAATATGTCCAGGTATCATTGGTTGTACATGTAGAGTGATTACAATATCCTGTTCTGACCTCTGCATAATCCATTGTTATATCGGTGACGATATTCAATGTTATGATGTCAGCACTTTCTTCATTAGTATAATTTGATGATATATTCGTAGGAGGCCACGCTTCCCAAGAGGCACCCAAAGGATTCCTGGGCGTGGTGTAAATGTCTATAAATGGAAACTCTTGCGGTGAGATGGCTGAGGGTGTAGTCTCCTCTATTGGTTTGGAGACACCAAAGCCGATCATCAATGGAGCCATGAAGCTCAATACCAGTATTCCTGCTATCATCATGCTGAATGTTGTTTTCTTCATATTATCTTCCTCTGTTATTTATTGAATGATATGTAATCGTGAAATCTGTTTTCCTATTTTATCCTGATGGTGATTTTATTAAAAATTTAAAAGGGAGAGAGAGTTAAAAACTCTCTCTCATTTATCTATTACCTATACTAAGGGCCTATGGTATTACCCAGTTGAAGTCCGCGGTACAGTGTACCCAATAGGCCTGTCCTATCTGGAATGCATCTCCTGATGGCATCGTGGTGATGTCGTAGGCCGCACCACTGTCGTAGTGCTCGACCATGTCCACTTCGGCATTGGCAGTGAGCTCTCCGGCTGTGAAGGTCTCGGTCTGTGATGGATATCCGACCATGTTCCAACCAGCCACTAATGACACGGTTGTTCCAACTGGATCATATCCTTCTCCAACACTCAGTAGTGTCCCAGTATTTGAGATCCTGACCCAGAATCCCATCTGGTTATTGATGGAAGCAGGTAATGTCTGATTTCCACCATAATTCCTGTTGAAGGATTTCCAATGGTTATCCATATCTGCTGGATCGTACCACATGACGATATCCCAGTCGCAGTCACCGTTACCCCAGTTGGCATCATTGAAGATCGTCTCAACATCGCCAGTCGCGGTTATCGGGAAGGATACGAATACCCATTCTCCGACCCCTGCTCCGCTGGTAGCAACATCGTAGTTGATTGGCGGTGCTCCTGTTCCGATAGTTGGTGTGACATAGGACTGTGTCAGGCCATGATCATATTCCATGTAGAATACTGGTGATGGCTGATCGTATGTCAGGATCACATTATCGAATCCCACCCTGTAGCTAAGATCTCCTTTATTGGTCGAATCATGTCTGAAACCGAGCTTCAGATAGTAGGTAGTATCAGCCTTGACAACAGTGGATACATCAATAGCCCCGCTCTGGGTCCATGGCACTAAACCACCGATATCACCATACCATACTTCAGATCCTCTTGAAGGAGCACCTGAGAAAGTATCAATGAATACATAGACGGTCATTGTAGCAAGGTCGGGTCCTACCAGGAAACATCCGTAGTCCAATGAAAGCTGAGCACTGAATGGTGAGAAACCAGTTGTGACTGGTTGTTCCCAGTAACCTGAGTATTCCTCAACAATGCTCTGACCTCCGCCATCACTGATGATCGTGATGTCCACGTAGCCATCTGGATTTCCTCCAGAGGCCTGATAGCTGCCAACCACATTACCGCCAGCAGATCCCATGACCCACTGATGGAAGGTCCATGGTGCTGAGCCGGAAGCGAAGTCCTGATTATTGGACTCTCCAGCAAATGATGGGTATGGCCCACCAACTGCCTCGAGCCAGATCTCCACGACCAGGCTGTCCCCGTCGCCGATCATTCCTGAAAGGGTTTCTGTCCAAATGAACTCATGGGATGTTGGGAATGCTCCTGCATTCTCATCGTCAAGAGCTGTGGTGTATATTGGTGTACCCAGGTTGGAAGATGTAAAGACCTTGGCGTACATGTACGCCTCCAATGGATTGTAACCTGCATTTGGTGTTTTACCGAACACATTGAAGGTCCAGGCACCATTTATTGACTTGCCAGAGAAGGTCTGGGTCGTCTCCCAGGTTCCCAATTGGAAGTGGCCTGCATCTGTTATGTCAGTAGTGGCCAATTCATTCGCTGTCAATTCTGCTGGGTTGATGTTCAGATCGAAGGGCCCATCCAATTGGAAGTACCACTCATCATCCGGTGTGTTCATGATACTGAAGCACTCGGCACTGGTATTGAATCTGTAATTACCAAGCGAGTCAGTGGCTTTCACCCTTACCATGTAGCCAATACCATCTGTCACGGTTGTTGTGTCCCAGGTGTACTGGAAAGGTGCGACATTGTTGTCAGTGCCTGTGTAGATGGTCGTCCATGCCAGCCCACCATTTGAGCTGTACTGTACTTCGATGTCCAATCCTGTATCTGGATCATCCTCAGAATCTTCAGCCGTCCACTCAATAACAACGTCACCGCTTAGGATCTGTTCCACTCCTATTGGACTGACCAGTGTAACATTTGGTGCCAGGTTATCGAATAATTCGACCTCTGCCTGATAGACCTCTTTGGTCAGCATGTCCTGAACAAAGACCGAACATCCGATCTCATCCACGACCCAATCTGCACCCAATGTAAGTGGATAACTTAGTGTGACCCAGTCTCCAGCTGTAGCTCCTGCTACTTCCCATATGGGCTCTCCAGCTCCACCGTCGGGCAAGATATCCCATACTGCCCAATCCAATACGGTCTCTCCGTTCGGGTAGGGGGAAGCGTCCCATATTCCATTAACTGGATCCCATAATGGCCTGTCGATGCCTGTTTCCCAGAGATAGACAAAGGCTCTCATATTGGTCGAAGCGACAGCATCTGAAGCCTCGATGTAAATATTGATCGTACCGTCCAGGCTCAATCCATTGATCGCGCTTCC
>JAGLQE010000116.1 GCA_023137005.1 Thermoplasmata archaeon | reverse complement strand
GAGAGATATCTGAGCGCATCCGGACCGACCAGTGGCCATCTTATCAGGCCAAAGGATCACAAGTCGCCCAAGAAAATTGCCTTCATCCAATGTGTTGGATCAAGGGATGAACATTACGGATGCTCGTACTGTTCCAGAGTATGTTGCATGTACGCTATCAAGGAAGCCATGTTGATACGGGGCCATGATAAGGATGTTGAGGACATCACCATCTTCTTCATGGACATAAGGGCCTTTGGAAAGGGCTTCGAGCAGTATTATGAGCGCGCGAAGGATGAGAATATAAACTTCTCAAGGTCCAGACCATCTCATTTCATAGAGGATCCCGAGACTGGAGATGTATTGATCCAGACTGAGGATACGGAGACTGGCGAGATAAGCGAATATCGTGCCGACCTCGTGGTACTATCCTCGGCCATGATCCCCTCAAAGGGAACCGATGAACTGGCTGATAAGCTGGGCGTGGAATTGAACGAGTCCGGTTTCTTCAAGGAAGGCGAGACCGACAATATCCCACTGGAAACGACCAGGCCAGGAATTTATTCCTGCGGCTGTTCGTCCGGGCCTAAGGATATTCCTGATACTGTATCACAGGCATCTGGAGCTGCAGCCAAGGCTGGAGAATGGGTCAAAGACTATCGGGCCGCGCCAGAGAAAAAGGATATCGCCCAGGTAGATCCATTCGGCAAGCCCAGGATAGGTGTGTTCATCTGTCATTGTGGTCTGAACATCGGAGGGACGATAGATGTGGTGGATGTTGCTAAGTTCGCGGCCGACCTCCCATATGTGGAATACACGGATGCCAATGTCTACACCTGCTCGGAGAACACACAGGGCGAGATCCAAGATCTCATACACAGTGAAAAGCTGAACCGAGTGGTTATTGCTTCTTGCAGTCCACGAACCCACGAGCCCATATTCAGGCAGATGTGTGCTGAAGCTGGACTGAATCCATATCTTTTCGAGATGGTGAATATCAGGGATCAGGGTTCCTGGGTACATTTGAATGAGCCAGAGGCAGCGACCGTGAAGGCCAAGAGCCTGGTTGCCGCGGCAGTTGCCAAGTCCAGATTCCTGAAGCCATTGGTGGCCAGTGAGCTGGAAGTGAACCACGATGCTCTTGTCATTGGTGGCGGAGTGTCTGGTCTTACAGCGGCCACGAGCCTCGCATCCCTGGGATTCGAAGTGAATCTTGTGGAAAAGGCGGATGTTCTCGGCGGTGCATTGCTAGACAAAGGCATGCTCATACCATCGAATATCGAGGCAAGTGATATGGTAGCCGACCTCATCAAAGAGGCCGAGGCTAAAGGGGTCAAATTCTTCAAGGAGACCGAGCTCACAGAGCTGGAAGGCTTCGTAGGAAACTTCAAGGTCAAGGCCATGCGGAAAGGTTCCGAGGAACTTGATTTCGAGGTCGGAGCCATAGTACTGGCCATAGGTGCGGAACTCTATGAACCCCTGAAGGGCGAGTTCGGTTTCGGCCTGCATCCGAATGTGATAACCAATCAGGACCTGGAAGAGCTGATGATGAATAACCAGGGCGATAAGCTCGTACTCAATGGCAAGGAGCTGAAGCGCGTTGCCATGATCCATTGTGTTGGCTCGCGTGATAAGGAGGGCTTCAAGGATTGCTCCAGATACTGTTGCCAGGTGACGCTCAAGCAGATCGATGAACTGCGTGCATTCGGCATCGAGACCGTGGATTACAACCGTGATATCCGTGCCTTCAGCAAGGGAGCGGAGGAACTTTACAGGAAGACCAGGGAAGATGGGACTATGTACATCCGATACTCCCACGATGATCGACCTGAGATCATTCCCGACGGGGATGGTGTGAAGATAAGGGCCTACGACGCCCTGATCGGCGCGACTGTCGAACTGCCTTTTGACGCGGTCATTCTCTCGGTCGGTATGAGAGCCCATGAGCTGGATGTGAAACATCTGAGGAACCTGATGAAGGTGCCGATGGGTGCTGACGGTTTCTTCCTGGAGAGCCATCCAAAATTAGGGCCAGTGGAGACCAATACTGCTGGAATTTACCTTTGCGGAACAGCGCAGTTCCCCAAGGATGTTGTTGACACCATTGCCCAGTCATACGGAGCCGCCGCGAAGGCTGCCACGATCCTGTCCAAGGACAAGTTGCTGGGTGTTGCCCAGGTATCCAATGTGGATCCAGAACTTTGCATAGGTTGTGAGACCTGCATCGATGTGTGCCCGTACAATGCCATCGAGAAGGTGGACGGTAAGGCCAAGGTGCTGGAGGCCGTTTGCAAGGGTTGTGGCTCGTGTGCCGCGGCCTGCAGGAACGGTGCGATACAGCAAGCTGGCTTCAGGGACGAGTACATCGTTACAATGATCGACAATGCCCTAGAGGAGGTGGAGTAATGACTGACAATAATGACAATAAGAACGAGAATTTCGAACCAAAGATAATCGCCTTCCTCTGCAACTGGTGTTCATATGCCGGTGCGGACCTGGCAGGCTCGGCAAGGATACAGTACCCGACCAATGTGAAGATAATCAAGGTCATGTGCTCGAGCAGGATCAATCCATTATTCGTACTCCGGGCCTTCAGGAAAGGAGCGGATGGAGTACTGGTCTCGGGATGTCATCCCGGTGATTGTCACTACCTGACTGGCAACTTCTTCACCAGGCGCAGGCTCATCCTGTTCAAGAAGCAGTTGGAATGGGTTGGAATAGACCCTGGCAGATTCCACATGAGCTGGGTGTCTGCATCCGAAGGCCAGGGTTGGGCCGATGTTGTGAACAAGGTCATTGACGATGTCAAGGAGCTTGGTCCTCAGGACGAGATGAGAAGGGGGGATCTACAATGAGCGACCAATTACGAAAGATAGCCAGCGCCCTTCTCGCCGAAGGCAAGGTCAAGTATTTCCTGGGTA
>JAGLQE010000115.1 GCA_023137005.1 Thermoplasmata archaeon | reverse complement strand
TATTGAGAAAAGAAGGTATATAGCCGAAAAATTAACCGCAAGTTTATCAGAACTAGATTATATCAAACCTCCTAAGGAACTGGATGGTTGTCGCCATGTGTACCAACTTTATACCACACAAATGGACGATAACAAGGAACGTGAGGGCCTAAGGAAGCATCTGGTGGACAAAGGCATAATGTCAAAAGTCTATTTTGATCCGATCCATTTGACAGAATTCTACAAGGGCAGGGAAGGACACGAAACAAGTCTGCCAGTAACCGAGGATATGGCCAATAGAGTTCTCACTCTCCCCCTGTATCCTGGAATGGAAGAACTGGAAATAGAAACCCTTATTAACCAAGTCCAAAGTTATAGAGGTGAGATATCTCGATAGGAGTTCTGGATAGAGGTGAAATCATGGAAAACGAACTGATTGAATTCTTCAAGGGAAAGACAATACTGATAACAGGAGGCACTGGCTCCATAGGTTCCGAGCTGACCCGGGGCCTGCAAAATTATGGTGCTGGATCGATCAGAATACTCAGTAATGATGAAAATGGTGTATATGAACTTCAGAAAGAATTGGGTGGCATTCCATTCAGGTTTTTTGTTGGCGACGTAAGAGACAAAGACAGGATCATGAAGGCCTGCGAAAATGTCAATATAGTTTTCCATGCTGCTGCTTTGAAGCATGTGCCATTGTGTGAGTACAATCCATTTGAAGCCATCCAGACAAATGTGATAGGCACACACAATGTTATCGAAGCCTGTCTTCAGCATAATGTAGAAAAAATGATCTTTATAAGCACTGATAAGGCTGTTGAGCCAGTCAATACAATGGGGGCATCGAAGCTTCTTGCTGAACGATTGGTCATTGACGCAAACTACACAAAAGGTGACAAGAAGACCAAATTTTCCATAGTTAGATTCGGCAATGTGATGGGCTCTCGCGGCTCTGTAATACCACTATTTGCGGATCAGGCTATAGATGGTGGACCAATAACCTTGACAAGCTATGATATGACGCGCTTCATGATGTACATCCAGGATGCCGTTCAACTAATTTACGAGGCCTGCACAAAAGCAAGAGGTGGAGAGATATTCAGCTTCAAAATGCCGGTTATAAAAATGCTTGATCTAGCAGAGGTTATTAGAGACGAAGTTGCTAAATCTGAAGGAATAGATCCAGAAGCTATCAGGATAGACACTATCGGCCTCCGCCCAGGTGAAAAGCTGCATGAGGCATTGATGACTCCAGATGAAGCAGTCAAGGCTAAAACGATCAACAATCTTCATGTGATACCTCCAAGTGAGCCACTTATTCCAGATAGGGCCATGATAAGCGACTATTCCGACCAAGTTGACATGAAGGAAGAATACAGAAGTGATCAAGTACCTCCCATCTCGAAAGATGAAATCCGTAATATACTTGTCAAGCTTGGCTTGTTCGAATAATTGTCTAGCTCATATCAATTTCATTTGATGAACAGATAGTTTCTCGAAGAACAATTTGCTTTCATTTACCTTTTCAATATGGTAAATGTTCTTTGCATGATCCAGCACTTTTTCCTCAGACTCGGAAGAGGTCAGCAAATAGATCATGCCATCCTCCGCAAGCAAATCCTTTACCTCATTCAAAAACCTGATCGAAAGTTCTGAGCCTATTGCTCCGCCGGATATACTGTTCCGCATTGAAGGCTCCATACCATCTATATCTTTATCTGACAGATAGGGGGGATTAAAGATGATCAAATCGAACTCCCCATCAATATCTTGGATCAAATCAGTCTGAACTATATCTATGTCAAGGCCATTCTTTTTTGTATTGTCCTTCGCGTTCTGAATGGCTAGAGGGCTTATGTCCGTGGCCGTGACCACCGCACCCGCCTTTGCACAATGCAGAGCAATAAAGCCAGAGCCAGTTCCTACTTCCAGAACCCTCATCCCCCTCTCTACTTGAATTGCCTCGAGAAGAAGGTGGGAATCCTCGGCAGGCTCATACACTCCGTCAAGTATCTGAATATCCAGCTCTGGATCAAATTCCATGGCTCTAACATTGCTCATAGATATAAAGCATTGATGTTCATTCATTAATAACAAAATAATAAAAATGCCAAAGTTTATGATTCATAACTCTTACTGGCCTTGGATGAGAGAGTCGGCTAGCAAACAGTCTAAAAGAATGCAGAAGATGATACTTCGAGGTCCAATAACAAAGACACTTTTCATTCTCGGCTGGCCCATGATGCTCACCCAATTCTTTCAGATGGCCTATAATCTCATAGACACCTACTGGCTTGGAAAGACCGCGAGCCTGGGTATTGACCCCGTGGAGGCGGTCGCGGCTCCTTCATTGGCCTGGCCCATAGTATTTCTTTTCATCTCCCTGGCATCCGGGCTTTCGGTCGCAGGCGTAGCCTTGATCTCTCAGTACACGGGGGCAAAGGATGAGGAACAGGTCAAGAAGTCCGCGG
>JAGLQE010000114.1 GCA_023137005.1 Thermoplasmata archaeon | reverse complement strand
CGGTTCCTGGTATTCCATCATATCCATCTATGGCGAAGATCATCCCGTCATATCCGGTATCCACGATGCTGACTATCTTTGCATCTGGTGCCAGTCCAAGACATGGCTTGACATCCACATCGTTCTTGTGAGATGACATTCCCTTTCCAACAACTGCAGATGCACGTGATGTACCATCTGTTATATCTATGGCATATTCACCATACATGGCCACCATGGCTCCATTCTGTGGTATGACATTATCCACACCTTTCCTGTCCGCTAGTACATCTGAATAGGGTATTGGAAGTCCATCCCACTCGTAGTAGGCTGATAATACATCGTCTTCTTCTATATTGGAGAATCCAATGATACCTTCCTCAATATCCACAATATAATCTGCACTATCCATGATGGTATTGAAGTCATAATCCGTTGTGATCTCATGATAGCTTGTATTGATGTTCATTATGAAATCAATGGCGCCTGTCTCCAGGTCTATAATATAATCTCCGCCGGTCAGTGCAGTTCCATTAAGGTATAATACCACATTCGCCACATTGTCGTGGTCCAAGACTGCCTTGTTCTTGACGATCTTTGCTGAGATGTCAACTCCTGCCCTGGAACCTTCCCAGTGTATTATGGCTGAGTTGTTTATGATATTCTGATTGACCAATTCTACAGAACCATTGACTATGGTAAGTGCCTCAAGAGTGGTTCCCAGAGTATTTGCCTGGCTGATATAATAGACCATACCTCCTGCACGGTCTGCCAGTCCATCTCCGTCCATGTCTCTCCAGGCAACCTCATCGCCCTTGACACATGCCTTCTCATCCCTGAAGCTCTGATCCGCATCCATGTCTACATAGACTGTGTCGTAAACGTAAGGTGTGGTGGAATCTACCAGAAGGACCTTGGAGTAAGTGGGATCCTCTCCAGCGGCAGCATTGACATAGGTTGCCAAGTTTTCGTCATTCAATGTTCCCAGCCTGTATATCCCGCTAGCACTGTCAATACCAGTGACGTCGTAGGTGGTCCATCTCATTACTGGATTGAGGACACCAACATAGCCGATGTCCGCATCCACATATTTGTTTTCATCATAGCCAGCCATGTATCTTATCTCATATGAAGTTACAGTTCCCGTGCTTCCATCGTCACCTGGTGCGTCCCATGTAAGATCTATTGAACCATGTTGGTCAGAGGTTGCTACTACCAGGGCAATGGTGGATGGGGTGGCATTATCATTCCTAGGTATGCTGTTCACACAGTTGGAGACCGGGTCATTGACCCTTGCCTCATCCATTCCCATTATGGCAAAGTAATATGTTGTGCCCAGGTCAAGACCATAACCACTGAAATCAAGAGATTCTGAGAAACCCGCAGCGTGTTCTACGGCTCTGGTCGTACCATTCACTGCTATCGCTGAATCGAAGTTGGCTGGTGTGATCTCATACGTCGCATAAGCTATCTGGTAATAACTTGCTTGTCCAACCGCGCCGTCGTCTCCTGGTGCTGTCCATGAAAGAATGACTTCTCCGTGGTTCGGACTTACGGCCACAGTAAGGTCATCGATGGCCTCTGGTGGTATGCTATCATCCTGTACAAGAGCATTGTCACAATTGGACACTGGACCAAGGTTTCCCTCTTCGTCCATTGCTCTGATAGCAAAGTAGTAATCAACACCTGGTGGCAGGTTGCTGAAGTCAAGGTTTGTCACTCCCAATGTAAAAGACTGAGTGACACCGCTTTCCAGTGGAGCGTCCACAGGATATGCGTATGTTCCCGATATTGCATTGACCTCTGGAACAGCATCCCAGTCAGCCTCGCTGTCTATGGAGGTGGTATTGAATTTGATTATGTATTCTGTTGCCCATCCTACTGCACCATCATCACCTGGTGCGGTGAATGTCAGGTCTACCATACCATGGTCTGTTCCTGTGGTGACTGCCAGATCGGCGATCTGTGAACAATCTATTATGTCAGGTCCCTGTGATTGGGCCATGGCTGCAGGACTCGATATTGGTCCTGTATTGCCTGCCTCATCTACTCCAATGATCGAGAAATAATAATCGGTGATCGAAGCTGGTAGTGACAATGTGTAGATCACGGTTGTTCCAGCCACAGCCGGTGTCCAGGTCTGTGGGTATGTTGTGGCTGCATCGAACTCTGTCTGATCTGTGATGTCCGTTGTGTCATATTTCAGGACATAGCTGGTCACTGTTCCAATACCTGCATCATCGCTTGGTGCATCGAATTGAAGGTATATCTCTGTGTCATTCATTCCGGTGCTGGCTATTGGGCTTATGCCCGAGGGGTCTATGGTGTCCTGTTTCACGAAGGCTACTGGTGAGTTAGATACCTCTCCCAGATTGCCGCCTTCATCGATAGCCAGTATTGCAAAGTAATAATCTTTGCCGGTAGGAAGTCCTGTTAGTGCGAAATCCTCGGCAGTTCCTGCAACTGCAGGTGTCCATGACTGGATATATTCCTCCGACATGTAATCGAAGCATACCCAATTGGTAATTGGCTTGTCTGAGTATTTGACCACGTATGACTGGGTCGTGCCAACTACATCATCATCGCCCGGTGCTGTCCACTGTAGTCTGAGGGTACCGTGAACATCGCCCGGTGTTGCGACAAGATCGATTATCTGATTTGGAGGTGTGGTGTCTGTAATGGTGGCTGCTTCTGGATTATTTGAAAAGTCACCGTGGTTCTTGGCCTCGTCTGTTGCCCTTATGGAGATGAAGTAGTTCTCATTGGGCTCAAGGCCTGAGATCGTGTAGCTTTCAGGTATTCCTTCCTCGGATGGTATGTAGTCTGGTGATTGAAGTATTACACGCTGATCTACGGGAACATCGTCCCACTGGTAGTATGTGTATGATGCCTCGATCTTCATGACATCAATAGGGGGTGTGAAGGTTATCTGGCCTAGATCGTAGTTGACCGCGTATAGTGTATCTGAGATCAAATTTCCGTCCGCGTAAACGACCACACTATTCTGCTTTATTGTTTTGTGTTCCAGATCTGTGGTGGTCTTGGATTCTGCAGGGTCTGCACTGAATGTCTCCTCCATCTCTATATCGATCTCCAGGTCCAGTTGAGGATAGCCTACCTCTGTGTAGGGCTCGGCAGTTTCATTAGTGGCGACATACCATGTGTCCAGGGTGCTTGATGTTTCCAGGTACGTGCTCATTGAATAGTAATCGAAGACTATTGGCCATCCAGCATATGGTGAGATGAACTGGTAATCTGTGGTCAATATCTCTCCATATTCCAATGCGGAATTAAGAGTGAGGTTGCCTGTTGCCAGGTCGAAAGTATAATCAGTTGTCTCTGTCAACTCGGTTCCATTGATATAGAATTTGTATGATCCCGAAACAATATCTGACTGCTCGATGAAGGCTGTGATCTCTCCTCCAACTGCCTCGATAAGTGTGAAGCCTTTGACCGTGAGGCTCTCCGGAACTCTTGCCTGTGTCTCCCAAAGATCTGGATGTCCGAAATCTATTCCACCTTCGGCTATTGCGACCCTTGAGTCTGTTCCGATGTATCCCATGGACCATGCTTCCAATAAATTGTGCTGTTCCACATCATAAATGTTCTGAGGGGTAAGGCCACCTGTGCTTCCTCCGATGTTCGCTTCTTCAGTGTAGTGTGAGGCGTCTTGTTCTGGGTGGGAGTATATGCCATAAACAGATGACAGTTCTGTCAACTTATCCAGGCAGTCTATCGGAACCTCTAATGTGTAGGTGCTGAGGTCCAATCCATTGGAAATGGGCCTTGTTCCGATCAATCCTCTGTATTCGTAATCCTTCAGGAAAGTAGCAACTTCTGCCGGATCGGTTGTGGCAATTATTACTCTGGTAAGTCCCTTTGTCGGGTTCTTGACCAGTTCCTGTAAGGACCCATCCATCTTGGCCAGGCCATCATTGCCGTCCTGGTCTATCAAGATGTTCCCATCATTCGATCCATTTTCATATAGCACGTCTGCCATCATATCGTCCCCGAATAGCCCTGTATTGACTATGGAGCCGAAAGCTGACATGACGAAAAGCAATACTATGCCTACGCTCAAATACTGTTTGGTCTTGTTCTCAGACATTATAATCCCTCTCTCTCTCTCATTGTTTTATAATTATGTATCTTCAGGGATACACTAAGTATATTTATAAATTGCTCTGTTTATACAAGGTTAGCAAAGCTATTATTTATTATTCTATTGTTATCATTAGTTAACATTATTTTCTTGTAGCCATTTATGAGATCACCCAGTGTTTCTTGGATTATCATATATATGCCCATATTATTTTTAATGGCATTAAATATAATTAATTTTTAATAATAATATTTATATTAATCTTCTTTTATATTTTTATACTTTTTAAATGCATATATCAAGGCCAGGAATGCCACCAGGATGAAGGATATGATAAGCATTATTTTTGAAGGTGGCCAGGGATTGATCTCAGTAATTTTATAATCCAATTCTAATAAATATCCAGCTCCCCCGAATTCCTTGACAGTTATATTGGCCGTATAATTGCCGGGTATTCCATTTTCTGGAACCACATACTTGCCAGACCATGTTCCAGCCTTCTTCTCTTTTTCAAGGTCCATCACGGTACCATCCTCCAATCTTACCGTCACCTCTGTGGCATCTGCAGAGGTATTGACATAAAATAAATGGGTCTGGCCGAAGAAACCCGCCTTCTTTTCAATGTGACCGGATAGGGCTATCCAGGAGGCAATGGACCTGGCAAATTTTATTGCATTATCATCTCCGAGATGGGCATTGGTCAGGAGATCCGTGTCCCCGATACCCATAGCGCGGTCATCGTACATGACAAAGTTAGTGATCCGATAATCCACTGAATCCAGTTCATAGGAATCCCTCTCTCCCACATCGTATAATTCGGCCCAGGCAGCGGAATTGGTGGCATTTGCCAGAACGATCATGTTCTCGTCTCCGATGACCATCCCTGAGCGATAGGCTATGTTCTGGAAACCAAGACGATTCTGTATCCTTGGATTGAAAGACTGGACTATGGAGGTCCCAACTGGATCGTAGATGGTGTATTGGGTGAATTCCACCCCCAGCTGCTTAGCGAATTCATTTATCGGAACTGGTTTTTGTTCATGACTATATTTATCGATCCAGTTCATAGCCCAGAGCCTGGTGTAGGATTCTCCAATTAGCACATATTTTGTATCAGATATCTGGGGTTTGGTATCTGGCATTGCCAGAGGATTGGCGATGATGACTGCATTGTAATTTGAATGATCCTCGATCACTCTTGATGAGAAGATCGAGGTCCCCCCATCCCTTAATTCTTTTGCGAAGGATAATAGGCCACTCTGGCTGTCATCCACTCTCCTGCATCCATTCTTAGCATCAAAAATGGCCATAGTCAGTTCATTATTTGGTGGCGTAAGGAAATATACTTCCTCGGCTCCAGTTCCACTGATGAATGTCACCAGTCCATCCTCTTCGATGTCTATGTTGAAGACGATGTGCCCATTGGCATTGTCTACCTGGGTCGGGGTTATGGTGCCTCCAGATATCTCTGTGGTGATGGTCATTGGGCCAGATACCGAAAGGTTGAGCTGGAATTCATTGGCCGTGAAGAGATCATATTCCGGCATCATGCCATTTTTCTCTCTCTGGGTGTCTGGATCACTAAGCCAGTCGATCACTCTTCCTACGAATATGGAATTATTTGCATAAGATATGCCTATTCCGCTGTCTCCATTCTGTATGAACTCATTGTCTGTTATTGCTATAACTCTTCCGGAACCATAAGCCGATCTCGCTACAACTGGTGCATTTGGCGGAGTTGCTGAAGGTGATGTAGTGGCAATCGCTACAGCGTCACCTGTGAGGTTAAGGGAGCTTCCTAAAAAAAGGCATGCGTCCTTGACCTCGAGGAAGTCCACATCTATCATGAGCCATGAATCATCATCTGGGTGGCTGCTTGCCGGATCTAACATATCATCTGAATTGAAGTGAATACCAAAATTCTCCGTTATCGGGTTCATGAGATCAGAAAGGAACCATGGCTCTCCATTCGCCTCTTCCCATTCTCCCATGACCATAAGCCCTCCTCCCCTATGTACAAAATCCAGGATGGCGTCGATCTCGACTTGAGAGTAGGTTTCTTGATAAGCAATTCCCAGTACCAGAACATCTCCTGCCCCCAGGCTCTCTAGTGCGGTGGGGAGGGGTATGGTGTTCGCACTCACCTTGTACCCTTTTTCTACAAGGCTCAGAGCCAGATCCGAATATCCAATGAACCCCGTGTCCCAGATGGACCACCATTGCCGATGGCTCTCGTCAAAGAGAACTTCTGGAATATCATTTCCAATATCCATGGCTCGGGATGGGCTGGACACTTTCGCATCATCCATTCCATTGGAGATGTGAACGGTCCCTACATTTCCCAATATTGTCAAAAGGAATAGGGCCACAGTCAGTATTGCCAATGAGGCCCTGATGAGCTTTGTTCCGCCTTGCATAACAGCACGTATCGTGGTTGGTGATAAGTATATTTTGGTCATTTTTAATAATGTTCGATTGGCCATTGCTATGGTTTACATTAATATCATTATTTGTAAACTTGCTGTGCAGTAATGGAAGGTGTGTTTAATGCTAGAATAACAATTTTGAATAACAGTTTTTATTTGAAACATAATAAGATATACATTATTGCGCAAAATTATATATACCTGTCTTTACATTATATGTAGTTAGTAACAAGTGTATAGTATATGGTGTGAGTGGGCAAACACCACAGCACATACTTATTA
>JAGLQE010000113.1 GCA_023137005.1 Thermoplasmata archaeon | reverse complement strand
GCGGTCATTTGGCCGTACATGATCAGGCCTTTGGCTTCCAGTTCATTAAAGTGCTCCCAATTGGACCAGTTACCCACTAGATTGGAATTGGCAATGAGGACCCTTGGAGAATTCTCGAAGGTTCGGAATATGCCCACTGGCTTGCCCGATTGAATGAGAAGGGTCTCATCAGATTTCAGGCTCCTGAGGGAGCGAATGATGGCAGCCAGGGATTCGTGGTTGCGCGCGGCCTTGCCGGTCCCACCATAGATGATTAGATCATCCGGCCTCTCGGCATTCTCCAGATTATTGTGAAGTGTTCTCAGGATGGCTTCAATGCGCCAGTTCTCGCAGGTTATGTCAGTTCCCCGTGGGGCTTTGTACTCGGTCATGTCTATTTCCTCGACCCGACAATGATTTACATATCATAAACTTTAGGGCGCTTATGGAAATGCACAACATTGCACATCCAACCAAGATGATTTATCATTATCTATCCAATATAGGCTTGAGCCAGTGAGTTATTTCTTATATTTTATTTTATAAACGTTGTTTAGATAACCTTTATCATATATGAGAAACATCCTCTATTTATCTAATTAATAGATAACACAAACAAGGGTGTGTTGAGTATGAAAGGTAAAGTTACAGCAATTACATTAGCAGTATTGATGAGTACAGTATCTTTGAGTGCAATTTTAATGCCAGTGGTTTCTGGTGGTATATCTGGAGAGAGTCCATTCGCTGGCGGGACCGGCGTGCCCGGAGATCCGTATATAATCGTGAATGTGAACGAACTTCAATCCATGTTCAATGATACCACGGCCCATTATGCCTTGGGGAATGACATTGATGCCTCGGCCACGGCCGTCTGGAACTGGAGCGTTGACCATTTCGAGGGCTTCATGCCAGTGGGTGACGCGGTGACCGGATTCACGGGAAGCCTGGAAGGCAATGGCTACAACATTACCGGCCTCTTCATTAACAGGTCCGGCATGAATATGGTCGGCCTCTTTGGAGATATTGATGCAGGAGTATTCATTGCCAATCTGAGCCTTGTCAGTTGTGATATAACCGGTGCGAGGGTAACGGGGGCCATAGTAGGATATAATGAAGGGAACATTACCAATACCAACGCCTCAGGAAGCGTATTCGGAACTATGGGCACAATAGGAAATTTCGGTGTCGGCGGCATTGTAGGAATAAACTACGGAGTTATCAGGGAATGCGCGGTGCTAGCTAATGTGCACGGCATCGGGCTCAATGTTGGAGGACTGGCAGGATATCAAGACACAGGTTCGGCCATCGACTGCGTTGTATTAGGAAACGTGTCCGGAAATGGAGATTACATCGGTGGCCTTGTTGGAACCAATGAGGGGCCCATCACAAACTGTACTGTCTACGCTGAAGTGAATGGCACAGGTCAGGATAACATCGGAGGACTGGTGGGGGAGAATTGGGGCCCCATAACGAACTCCTCGGCCCACGGGGAGGTTATTGGGACAATTTCAGGTGCTGTGGGAGGACTTATAGGGAACGCTGATACAGGCTCTTCAGTGAATGGGTGCTTAGCCAGCGGAAATGTGACCTGCTCTGGAGATTACGTAGGTGGGTTGGTAGGATGGATGAAAGCAGGTACGCTGAACAATTCCTATAGCACTGGCAAGTTAGTGCTCACAGGTGGCTCCGGACATGGAGGACTGGTAGGCCAGGCTGATGGAGGCTCGATAGCATTCTGCAATGCAACTGGAGATGTGGAAGGCATCATATATGTTGGCGGCCTGATAGGAAGTAATGTTGCCGATGTTTATGGTTGCTCGGCTGATGGAAAGGTCAACGGAACAGGCGACTATGTTGGCGGCCTGATAGGCTACAACACAGGATTAGTTAACATGTCCTATGCTACAGGAGACGTGGGTTCCACCGGAGGAACTGGCCATGGAGGTTTGATTGGTTACACCACCGGCGGACTTGTCACATTAAGCTACGCAGTGGGAGATGTTTACGGGGTGGAGAATGTTGGCGGTTTGTGCGGCTACTCCTTCAACGAGATATCCCAGTCCTTCGCCATAGGAGAGGTTAATGCCACATCGAACAATGTCGGAGGTCTGGTAGGATACAAGGATGGTTCATCCATACAGGATTGTTATGCAAGAGGCAATGTGAGCGGGGTCCAGGGAATTGGCGGTCTTGTCGGTTGGAATAAGGGATCGATAGCGTACAGCTATTCCACAGGCAATGCCACGGGATCTCTCAATGTGGGAGGATTCCTGGGAGAGCGCCAGACCGGAATAGGCACCTTCTGCTATTATGATAACGAGACCTCCGGAACCGAGATAGCGGTCGGCAGCGGAGTCTTCACAGGAGTATTTGGCAATTACACAGCCCAGATGATGCAACAGGCCAACTTCGTAACATGGAACTTCACTTCGATCTGGGGGATAAACGAGACCACATCCTATCCATTCCTACTCGCCTTTGTACCACCAGCCACAGCAGATCTGGAGATCACAGTAGTGGATTCGGCTGATCCAGTCATGGTCAGCGACACACTGCATTATTATGTCACGGTGACCAACCATGGAAGTATCAATGCCACAGACGTCAATGCAACTATTCATCTTCCTGCCGAGGTATTGCATATGTCTACCAATCAGACCACGACCTTCTGGGGGCTGGGCAATATATCATGGGAGATCGGCAATATGACACCAGGCCAGATAGTATTCTGGGATATTGAGGTGACCGTACTGGCAAATGGTATCCTGAACTGTACTGTCGATGTGAGTGCTTCATCATATGATGCAGGTGTTTATCCAAATGATGATCATGAGCTTACAGCGACCAATCAAGCACCAGTGGCTGTCAATGACACGCCGACCATACTGGAGGACAGTGGAGCCAATACGATCGATGTGCTGGCAAATGATAATGATCCAGATGCTGGAGATGCTATAACAATAATTGGCATAACACAGGGCACGGATGGTACTGTGGTCATAACCAATGGAGGAGCAGACCTCACATACGAGCCAAATGCGGACTTCAATGGTGTGGATTCATTCACATACACGATCGAAGATCTAGAAGGGGTCACGGATACTGCAACTGTCACAGTCACTGTGACGAATGTCAATGACGCACCTGATGCTGTAGATGATACGGCCACAGTGGTCGAGAATGGCGGCATCATATACATCGATGTACTGGCAAATGATGGAGATGTGGATCTCGATAGCCTAACATTGGATGCAGTAACTCAGGGTACGAATGGTACAGTGATGCTCGAAGCTGGCAATGTATCTTATACACCAGACACAGGCTTCAGCGGCACGGATTCATTCACATACACCATCATTGATGGAAATGGAGGCTCTGATACGGCCACTGTGAATGTGACAGTGACGAATACCAATGACGCGCCTGTGGCAGTGGATGACACCGCAACGGTCCTCGAGGACTCCAATGCGACCACGATAGAAGTGCTGGATAATGACAGTGATGCGGATGGAGATACATTGACCATAACTGCGATCACCCAGCCAGCGAATGGAGTGGCCAGCATTACGGATTCGACCAATGTCACCTACTTACCTGATCCAGATTTCTTTGGAACAGACTCCTTCAATTACACTATAGCTGATGGAAATGGCAATACTGATATCGGCACAGTGACGGTCGATGTGACCAATGTCAATGATGTCCCGGTTATTGAGACATTTACTGTTCCAGATGGGACGATCGGAGAGGAATATGATCTTGTGATCGGTGTGATCGATGTGGACAATGACACACTGGTGATGGGTGTATCAATTACGACAGCTGACTCCGGGTTGACAATAGGGTCAAACGTATTTACTTCATCCTTTATCATAGGTGGAACTCCCACAGTAAATGGGACCAGCATGGTGCATCTGGAGGTAGATGATGGTAATGGAGGCATTGCCAGTATATTCTTCAATATAACAGTAGGCAGTGGTATCCCTGATCCAGTTGACAATACAACAACAGATACTGATGGAGATGGTGTTCCCGATGATGAAGATGACTTCCCGGATGATCCCGCAGCCTCTGTAGACACAGATGGAGATGGCTTGCCAGATGAATGGAATGATGGTTACACGGCCGATGATTCAACCTCTGGGCTTGTTATAGACGAGGACGATGATAATGATGGCACCCCTGATATTGATGATGATACTCCAACTGGTGATGACGATGACACACCTACTGGAGATGATGATCCAGCTGACGATGATGCCGAAGGCGAAGGCAGTATTCTTGACTACTGGTGGATACTCCTCATAATCGTTATAGTTCTGGTATTGATCCTCATCCTGGGACGCAAGAAGAAGGATGACGAAGAGGAAGTTCCAGAAGAACCAGTCGAGGATGATACACCTGCTGATGA
>JAGLQE010000112.1 GCA_023137005.1 Thermoplasmata archaeon | reverse complement strand
TGGAGATGAGAAAGGAATACGGCTATGGGAAATATCCCAATGTGATAACCGCCATGCAGTTCGAAAGACTTCTATCTTCCTTTGGTCCAACTGAAGGAAAAATATTGCGTCCATCTGATGCTGGCGCGCCCAAGACAATTGGGTGGATACAATGTGTTGGCTCCCGCAGTAAGCAGGAGGGATTCCCCTTCTGTTCACGTGTTTGTTGCATGTACGCGACCAAGGAGGCGGCCATTGCAAAGGAAATTGACCCGGATATTGAAGTAACTATATTCTTCATGGACCTGAGGGCCTATGGAAAGGATTTCCAGCAGTACTATGACAAGGCCAAGGACATGGGTGTGAACTACATCCGTGCCAGACCATCATCGGTTTATCAGAATGAAGATGGAAGCATCGCGGTCCGTTACATGGACACTCACACACGCGAGGTCCTCGATATGAACCTGGACATGCTGGTGCTTTCAACTGCCATCATTCCATCCAAGGATAATCCCAAATTGGGAAAGACCCTGGGCATAGACGTGGATGAAAATGGCTTCTTCCAATCAGGCTCGATAGTATCTGACCCCATCCAGACCACCAGAGATGGTGTGTACATGGCTGGTTGTAATCAGGGCCCCAAGGACATTCCAGATAGTGTGGCAATGGCCAGCGGTGCTGCCGCCAGGGCTGTGGAGGCCATAGTTGAAAGGGATAAGGTCAAACCAGTACCCCCGCCAGAGCAAAAGGATGTTCTGGGCGAGGAGCCAAGGATAGGTGTTTTCGTTTGCCATTGCGGCAAGAACATCAATGGATTCTTGGACTGCAAGACCGTGGCCGATACCGCCGAAGAGGATGAGAATGTGGTCTATTCCATAAATACCATGTTCGCCTGCTCTGAGGACACCCAGAAGGAGATCCGGGAGAAGATCAAGGAGCATGATCTGAACAGAGTGATAGTTGCCGCATGTTCGCCCATCACCCATGGAGGATTGTTCCAAGATACACTTGTGGAATCTTCCCTTAACAAATATCTCTTTGAATTCGCCAATATCAGGCAGCATTGCTCATGGGTGCATTCTCATGACCGACCAACAGCAACAAAGAAGGCGACAGACCTGGTTAACATGGCCATTGCCAAATCAAAATTACTTCAGCCACTGGATCAGGAGGAGGTGAATGTAACACCCACTGTCCTCGTGATAGGTGGTGGAGCTGCCGGAATGAAGGCCGCATTGGCCCTTTCGGGCATGAACATTGACACCCACATCATCGAGATGGATGATAAACTGGGCGGAAACCTGAACAAACTTCACAGCCTCTTTCCCACAGAGCTGGACCCCGGGGAACTGGTGAAGGACCTGAGCGCCAAGATAGAGGCCTCGGAGTACATCACCGTGCACCTTAACACCACACTGGAAAAAGTGGATGGGTTCGTGGGCAACTTCAAGGGCTACTTAAAGGGCCCTGAGGGTGAAAGCGAGCTGGAGTTCGGCAGTACTATCCTGGCATCTGGCTTTGGCGAGATAGACATGACTGGCAAGTACGGCTATGGCTCTCATCCGAAGATAATGACCCAGACAGAGCTGGAAGGCCACATCAAAAAGGATGACCTGGAAAAACCAAAGACCGTGGTCATGGTGAATTGCGCTGGCGCGATGGACGAGGAAAGGCCATGGTGCTGTCGTATCGGATGTGGTGTTTCGATAAAGAATGCCAAGCTGTTGAAGGAGAGATATCCAGATTCGGATATTTACATCCTATACCGGGACATCAGGGTCTTTGGCAAGGACGAGGAAGAATACTTCTCCAATGTCATCGAGAACCTGAAAGTTAAGATAGTTAGATATTCTGATGTAGAAAAGCCTGTCGTGACCGTGGGTGAGGACGGGGCCATAATGGTCAAGGTAAGGGACAATATCTACAATGATGAGCTGGAACTGCCTGCCGACCTGCTGGTGCTGACCGCCCAGACCGAGGGAAGCGAATCCACGGAGAAGCTTCAGGAGATGTTCAAGATCCCTGTGGGACCTGGCCATTTCTTCATAGAGGCCCATGCCAAGATAAGGCCACTGGACCTGGCTTCAGATGGAGTATATTTCTGCGGTAGTGCCCACTTCCCCAAGAACCTGGCCGATGCCGTTGCCCAAGCTGAAGGAGCAGCTTCGAGAGCAGCGATCCCCATAATGAGGGGCGTTGTGCAAGGCGAGGGAATAACATCCAGCATAAACGCGGCCACTTGTTCTAGCTGTGGGATGTGTGTGGAGGTCTGTCCCTACAGTGCCATAACCCAGGATGAGGAGACCGGAATAGCAGTTGTGAATGCCGCCCTGTGCAAGGGATGCGGTGCATGTGCCGCCACCTGCCCATCAGGGAGTGCCAGACAGAGAGGTTACAGAGACAACCAGATACTGGCCATGATGTATGCGATAGGATAATATTAGGATTAATTAGATAGAAAAGGTGATCTAGATGGATGAGAAAAGCGACTTCGAACCGAGAATACTCGGCTTCTTGTGCAATTGGTGCAGCTATGCAGGTGCAGACCTGGCTGGAGTGAGCAGATATCAATACCCGCCCAATGTGCGGATAATAAGGGTGATGTGCTCCAGCAGAGTAGACCCCATGTACATAGCCAAGGCCCTGACCGACGGAATAGATGGAGTGCTGGTGGCAGGATGCCATCCCGGCGACTGCCACTA
>JAGLQE010000111.1 GCA_023137005.1 Thermoplasmata archaeon | reverse complement strand
TGGATGGTATAATCCTTACCAATGACAGGGAGCTCATTGCTCTGGCCCTGAAGAAAAAGATACCGGTCATCAGATTAATGGGTGGGAAGAAGCTGGCATTGGTCGACCACAAGAACGGATGATACCCATTCTGGCAGAGCCATGAGTACAGCATATTCTCAGTATGGCAAGTGATTATGGCCAAAGGATGAAAACACCCCCGTCCATCGTTGAACTCCTGACGGGGTTCGCGAGATACCAATTGGTATTTGTCACTCGCTGAGAAAATAAAGAGAGTACCCCGCCCGCCAGCTAGTACATCGGAATAATTTAGACGGGGCATGTTTGTTAATTAAATGTCTTGTTGATAAATGCCTATTTCATAAGTCCATACTCTTGCCCGCACTCGCATTTTATCTTGCTGGCCCTTTGGATCTTTCTGGAACACGCTGGACACTTGGCCGTGGTGAAGAATTGATCCAGCCAGGCATTTCTGACATCCTCGACCTCCTCATTCTCTACCTTGGTTATGATGTCCCTCTCCTCTTCCGTGGTGGCCAGGGATCTCAATACATCGATGTCCAATACCTTTCTGGCCTCGGCCAATTCATGTTTGACAAGCATGGGAGCCAATATTATCCCGGCCATGGCCCCTCCAACATGAGCGATATGCGCGACATTGTCCTCGACCGCCATCATGACCAGTACGGTCTCGATCACGAAAAGAGAACCCACAGCCAGCCAGACCGGAGCATTCCTGATGAATATGGGACCGATGAACATGGGTATCCTGTCCCTGGGGTAGAGGACCAGCATGGCCCCCCCGATACCGAATATGGCCCCGGATGCGCCCAAAAGATGGGACCCAGAGTCAATGTTCATGATATAGTAGCTGAAGGTGGCCGCGATGCCGGTTGCGAAGTAAATGATGCCCCACTTGCGCGTGCCTATCCTCTCCTCCAGTGGAAGTCCGATAAGATAGAGGACCAGACAATTCCCTATTAGATGGATCGGGTCAGCGTGCATGAACATCGAGGTGATGATCGAAGGAAGATATTGTATCTCCCCCAATCTGGCAGGCATGAAGGTCAGATTCTCGGCCATGCTATAAGCCATTGGGCTTCCGATCTGGGCCACTACGACATAGAATATGAATACTGCGAAATTGGCAATGATGAGGACCTGGGTGAGATAGGCTTTTTTGAACTTAACATATAAGAATGATAGAATTATCAAAACAGGTATCAGTAATAGTTCCAGCATTCATCTCACTCTCCACATCCTAGGCCGAATGACCGTATAAGGCTATCCTCATATATTTATTACCAGCTCCAGGTCATCCCCCTCTTTGACCCTGAGAGATTTCCGCAGACTGTACCTGGCCAGCACCTCGATGACCTCATTGTGATGGGATCTTTTGGGTATGACTATGGCGCATTCGCAATCACGTATCATGGCCGCGATGCATTTGACCTTACCAAAGCTCCGCCCTTTGGTCCTGAAGCTCTTGATCTCGATAATGGATGACTGGGGAACGAAGTTCAGTTGCTGCACGCCTTCCTCTCCCACCATGAGATTTAGAGTTCCTTCGAAGGGTTTGAAGCCAAGGGCGTCCTTGAATTGCTGGCTGTACTGGGTGACATAGTACCTGCCCTCTCCCAGTCCGGTTGCCACTTGACCCTTGATCTTGATGGTCGTCTCAGGCTTGAACATCGCCTGGAGGTCGGCGTATTCCCGGTGAAGAAGGTCATAGCCCTTTCGGGTTATCTTGATCCTCTGATGTCTTGTCCCCACCTTTCTCTGAATAAGGTCTGCATCCACTAATTCAAGGATGCGGTTGGAGGCCGTTTGCTGACTGGCTCCAAGTATCTCGCCAAGCTCGGCGGAGGTTATGGTGACATAGGACCTCAGCGCGCCCTTTTGACCCAGGGCCTTGAGGACAATGATATGCCTTTTCATGCAACTGGATTATACTTCTCCTATGAAAAGGGTTTGGGTCTGAATATCGAAATTGGAGATGTTCTTTCAAGCCCTTTGGGATCTAGATGACTTGATAATATCCTCGAACTCCCTAACACTGGCCTCTACATCATCGGTCCCAACAGTGGCTGATATTGCACATACCGAGTCCGCGCCAGCCCTGACAATGCCCTCAACATTCTCCATATTGACACCGCCAATAGCGATGACCGGCAATTTTGTGGCCTTCCTGAACTCCACGATACCTTCCAGGCCCAAAGGAGTGGTGATGTTCTTCTTGGTGGATGTGAAGAATACTGGACTGACTGCGATATAATCCGCGCCCTTCTCTTCGGCCTCGGCAATATCATCCAGTGTGTGGCAGGATATTCCGATGATCCCGTCAGGGAACATCTGTCTGGCATCCGCCAGAGGCATGTCTGATTGTCCGAGATGAACACCATCAGCATCCACGGCCAGTGCGATATCCACACTATTATTGATCAGAAGATGAACTCCGGCTTTCTTGCACAGATTGGCCAATATCCTTGTCTCGGCCATCATGTCCGTGGTGGATCGCAGTTCCTCACGATACTGGATGACTCTGGCTCCTCCTCTTATCGCGTCCTCCACGTCCTTCAGGCAGCCTTGTTTCGTCAGGCTGGAGTCGGTTATGAAATAGAAATTCCAATCGATCTCATTCTTACTGGACATCGACCTTCGCTCCCTTCCGGATGTCCTCCGGGGTGATGTTCGATATACTATCGAACATCTGCATCTTCATGGTTCCCGGCCCCTCGGCCCTGTGACCTGCCAGCTCTCCGGCTATTCCGTAAACCACCATGGCATTGGCGGTGGCTAGCGTGATATCATCAGCTATGGCGATGAAGGCCCCGATAACCGAGGCGGCCATGCAGCCAGTCCCGACAACCTCGCCCATTCTGGGGTGGCCGTTCTTCACGATGAATGTCTTGCGCCCATCGGTTATTATATCCTCGACTCCGGTGACAACGACCGTGCACCCAGCATTGTTCGCAAGGGATCTGGCATGCTCGATGGAATCACCTTCATGAGATATGGATTCCACGCCCTTGACCTCGGCCTGAGCCCCGGCCAGTGTGGCGATCTCACCCGCATTGCCCTTTATCACGGATATCTGGATCTCGTCCAATATCTGTCTGGTGCTTTCAGTTCTCAGAACTGTCGCACCCGCACCCACCGCATCCAGAACAACTGGCTTGTCCAGGGAATTGGCCTTATTGCCAGCCAGTATCATGGCATCTACCAATTCTTTGGTAAGTGTCCCGATATTCAGTACAAGGGAATCGGCGATACCCACCATCTCCTCCACTTCCTCGGGGGCATGGGCCATGATGGGCAAGGCTCCAAGGCTCCTAGTCATGCTCGCGCACTCGGAGATGGTCACCCAATTGGTTATGTGGTGGACCAGAGGAGGGGTTTCCCTCAGGTAATTCAGATCGCTAACTGCGGATTCTACATTGTAATTTGTCATTCATATCACCTAATATCCGATTATATGAGCCGTGAATCTGAGCATGGCTATTAAATGTTATTAAATGCGTATCAAATTCAGGATTCCTTAACTAGCCATACCTTGAGCTCTCTACCATCGATCTTCCATTCCTTGAAAGCCGCATCCGGTAATTCACCAATGGCCATCTCATCAGCCAATATCTCGTGGGATATGTAATTCATATTTTGCTGAATGGCATTCACCATCTCCTCGTCACCATCGAATCCAATTCGAATGCGCTGGTCGTACTGAAGATCTTCATCCTTTCTGAAGCTCTGGATCCTGCGGACAACGTCCCGGGCAATTCCCTCGCTCTTCAGCTCGGGTGTTAGTGTGAGGTCGATGTAGACCTTGAAGTTCTGGCCCTCGGCAACTGCAGGCTCGTCGAATTCCGGTGCTTGGCTGGAGAACTCGATCTCCTTCACATTCAGCTCTTCCTGGACCAGTGCTACCAGACTTTTGTCCAGTTCTCCCTCTTCCAGAACTATGACTGCTTTTGAAAGAGGCTGTCTGAGCTTGGAACCAGATGTCTGCCTCGCATTCCTTCCGGTCTCGGACATCTTCCTGGAAAGCATCATCATCTGTTCCAGATCCTTATCGATAAGGCTCTCATCCGCCTCGGGATACGATGTAAGATGCACGCTGGCCTTTGCTTCGTCCCCACCCAGGCCCACGACCAGGTTCTGGTACATGGCCTCTGACAGGTAGGGAGTGAAGGGAGCCATCATTTGGGATGTTTCGACCAATACACGGTAAAGAGTGGAATGGGCCGAGTTCTTATCAGCATCCACATTCTCACTCCAGAATCTCCTCCGGGAACGGCGGACATACCAGTTGCTGAGATCGTCGATGAAATCAAATATCGCCCTTATGGATTTGTGGAGCTCCATATCATCGATGCCCTGTTGCACGACCAGGTTCGCGCTCTGCAACCTTGATAATATCCACTTGTCCAGCATATGCTCGGGCTGGCTCAGGTTCCTTGGGTCGAAGCCGTCCAGATTCGCATTTGATACATAGAATGAATAAACATTCCACAGGGTGTTCATCACCTTGCTGTGGGCTTCCTTCAGGGTGGCATCACTGAACTTCTGCGATGTCCAGCATGGTGCCGAGAGAAGGGCGATTCGTGTGGCATCGGCTCCCGACTTATCGAATGTCTCGAGAGCGTCCACGGCTGTTCCTTTGGACTTGCTCATCTTCTGACCATCATTGTTCAGTAGAAGTCCCTGGGTCAGGCATTTCTTGTAAGGCGGAGTTCCGAATACTGCGGTATTCACGGCCAGCAATGTGTAGAACCATCCTCTTGTCTGGTCAATTGCCTCGGTGATGAAGTCCGCCGGGTATGACTGCTCGAACAATTCCTTGTTCTCAAATGGATAGTGGAACTGGGCGAATGGTGCTGAGCCTGAATCATACCACGTGTCTATGACGTATTCTTCCCGGGTCATGGCCTTGTTACAATCCGGGCAAGGTATGAGCAGGTCGTCCACCCAGGGTCTGTGAGGCTCGAAATCATCCGGTAATCCACCTGCCATATCATCCAGCTCCTTGAAACTCCCGATGCATATCTCCTTGCCACAATCGCATCTCCACACGGGCAATGGCGTGCCCCAGAAGCGGTTACGGCTGAGTGCCCAATCCTTTAGCTCGTCCAGGAAATTACCAAATCTCCCGTGTTTCAAATGCTCCGGCTTCCACTCGATGGTCTCATTATTGGCCACCATGATGTCTCGAAGCCGGGACATCCGGATGAACCATGAATCCAGGCCATAGTAGAGCAGGGGCGAGTCACATCTCCAGCAGTATGGGTAGGAGTGGACATAATTCTCTTTCTTGTAAAGGCGATTATTTTCATGGAGATGGACGACGATATTCACATCCAGCCCCTTCTTTTTCACAAACTGGCCCTGCCACTCTGTGACGAGCTCATTGAACTTGCCTTCCATGTCAACAGTGTGCTTTGCCGGGAGCCCGATCTTCATTCCTAGATTGTAATCGTCCTCACCGTACATGACGGCGGTGTGAACGACTCCGGTTCCCTCCGCGGTCGTGACGAAATCAGCTTCAACCACCTGGTAGGAGATCTTTCCCTCTTCACTGAGGTCCATGAAATCGAATAATGGATGATATTTCCAGCCCACCATCTCTGAGCCTTTGATGATGCCCAGTAGTTCATGCTCGCCCTCTATCACTTTCTCGACGAGGTCCATGGCCAGTATGAGCTTTTCTCCATCCTGCTCCACGATGGCATAATCAATGTCCTTCCCAATGGCCAGTGCCACATTTCCGGGCAGTGTCCACGGGGTGGTGGTCCATGCCAGTATGAAGGCATCGGGCCCTAGTTTTTCCTGGTCATATTCGGATAATTTGAATTTAAGGGTGGCCGAGAGCTCTTTCACATCCTTGTAGCCCTGAGCGACCTCGTGACTTGAAAGGGGAGTTCCGCATCTCGGGCAGTATGGGACGATATAATGGCCCTTGTCCAGCAATCCCTTATCGTAAATGGTCTTGAGGGACCACCAAACACTTTCAATGTAATCACTATCCATGGTCACGTACGGGTGTTCCATGTCGATCCAGAATCCCAATCTCTCGGACATGGCCTTCCATTTTCCCTCATATCTCATGACGGATTTTCGGCACAGGTTATTGAATTCAGCAACGCCGAACTCGACCACTTGCTTCTTGGACCTGAGACCCAATTCCTTCTCCACTCCGATCTCCACTGGCAGTCCGTGACAGTCCCAGCCGCCCTTCCAGGGAAATACCTCGAATCCCTTCATGGCGTGGTATCTTAGAAATACATCTTTGATGGCCCTTCCAGCACTGTGCCCGATATGGGGGATCCCATTGGCCGTGGGCGGGCCCTCGAGGAAGATGAATCTCTGATTGCCAATGTTCTTGGCCCTCAGCTTTCCGAATATGTCATTCTCCTTCCAGTAACTAAGGGTCTCCTCCTCCTGCTTGGGAAAGGAGACAAAGGTCGGAACATCAGCAAAGATTTTATCTATTTCAGAACCCATGGAAAAACCTCCAGAAAAAGTATCTGGCATGAGCTGGGCGAACGGTCACTTTACCTAATTATGATCGTGTCGGAGCTCATTAATCCTGGTATTATGGTAATCTATATAAAGTTTGACATCCACATCTTAGCTACGCTAAAGACGAGGTTCTCTCATACAATCGCCATGCTGACAGTCCTATCACTCATCTTCCTCTGCATCGTTTGTTGGCATCGCGCGTATCTGCTTGCCACTCACGATCCTGGGAGCCGCACTTCCCCTCGGCCAGAACATTTCATCAAAGGCCATGCGGTATTCCGCGTACAGACTGTCCATCTCATCGAATAGTGCATATGGTTTGCGTTCTTTCTTGTCTCTCCCCTTTTTATCGGGGGGAGCCTCGACTATTACATCTTTTTTCATATCTAATACCCCCCTTTTCGCAATTATACAAACAAGTTGCCAATTGCTCAAAATTAATTATGTATAGGGTCTCTATAAAATACTTGGCAGTGAGAATAATTAAAAGTTAATATGAACGAATGGAAATATGACTTTCCTTCCAGGTGTATGAGATCTTAAAAGATAATGTGGGCTCCTGGGAATTCCCAGATTATGCTTATAAGCATATTATCCATTATAGGGGTGAAATACAATGATAATAGAATTATTTCTCATGATACTGGGCTTCCTATTTCTATGGAAGGGAAGTGACCTGACGGTCGATGCCTCAAAGAGACTGGCCACCAAGTTCGGGATCTCCCATGCGGTGATAGGCCTCACTTTGGTCTCCGTGGGAACCTCCCTCCCCGAGATCTTCACCAATATCTACACCGGCCTGCGGGTGAATGCCGGACACGAGGTGAGCGGAATAGCCGTGGGCATGATATTGGGCAGCCAGATATCTCAGATAACCTTCATTCTCGGAGCCGCGGCATTGGTGGGGGTCATGTATGCCAGTGAGTTCACCTTCAAGCGCGATGTGCCAATGATGTTCGTTGCCATCGCCATGTTCTTCATGGTGGGATTAGATGGGGAAGTTACCCAGGTCGAGGGAGCCATACTAATCACCGTCTATTTGGTCTACTTATTTATGATCAATAAGCAGGATCATGTTGCTGGCAATATCAAGAATGAGCTGAAGAATGGGAATCATAAGGAGATAAACACGGCCAAGCAGGGGGGCATCGCCCTTCTGGGATTGCTAATTTTGATCATCGGCGGGATATTAGTGGTGAACAATGCGGAGACGATCGCAGCCGAGTTCGGAATATCCAATACCCTCATCGGCATATTGGTGATCGGGCCAGGGGCCGCATTGCCCGAGCTGTCTGTCGCGGTTTCTGGAATGAAAAAGCATGCCGAAGGCGTCTCACTTGGCGCACTAATCGGCTCCAATATCACGGATCCGCTACTCTCTTTCGGGGCCGGAGTGGTGATCGCAGGCTTTACCTTTGATAAAGGATTATTGTGGTTCGATATTCCATACTGGACCTTGGCAACGGCGATCGCCGTTGCCCTCATGTGGCCGGGGCATAGAATTGGAAGTAGGAAAACGAGCGGAATTATTCTGATAAGCCTGTTCGTGGTATATGCTGTATTGAAGATAGCCATGTTGTAGGCAAAAGCTGATATATCCAAATCACATTTTGAGGATCGAGATCATGGGAGACGACGAGGCGAAGATCGAGAAGAAAAGGCTCAAGGCAGAGCAGAAGACCGCGAAGAAGGCATTGAAGGCCGAGGAGAAGGAAGAGAGCCAGCCTATTGAAGATAAGCCTGTCATTCCCCTGGCCGCCAAAATAAAAGTGGAGGAGTCAGTTCCTCAAACCAAGCCAGAGTCGAAGCCAGGATCTCCCAAGATAATCGTCCAGATGCCCCACGTGCCCTGGTACAAGGATCCCAGATGGATAAGCGCGATCATCGGAGCCGTGAGCTTGTCCATTGTTTTGATAAGTGTCTTCACGGACTGGCTATAGGGATATATTGGTCTATTGCACTAAATAAAATTCATTTCCACCATCAATTTATGGATATTCTTCCCGGCCTGCTCCATTTCCTCCACACTCTTTCCACCAGTGATGACGACCTTGCCAGTTGCGAAAAGCAATAGCACGACCTTAGGCTCCCTCATCCTGTATACCAATCCGGGGAATTGCTCAGGCTCATACTCCACCTGCTCCAATCCCACACTTATCGCGATGGTGGGTAAGTTCAGTACCGCATTGATATCATAGGTCCCGACGATGTTCTGGATAGTGAAATCCGGGGATCTTTCTATGTCCGGATAGACCTTAGCCAGGGTCTTGCCCAATTTGATTATAGAACTTTGAATATCCTTGATATGCTTTGCTCCAGAACAAACGATCTTTCCATTCCTGAATATGAGTATCGTGCATTTGGGGTCCTTGAGGCGATAGATAAGTCCCGGGAAGGTCTCGGGTTTGTAATTAGCATCTTCCAATATATCATTCAATGCATTCAGGTCCAGCACGGTATTGAATGATGAGGAACCTACAACATTTTGTATCTTAACATCAGAAATCTTAATCACCTCACAAATCATTCTCTAAGTAACTGGCCCGCGATAACGATCTTCTGGATCTCGGAAGTTCCTTCGTATATCTCGGTTATCTTGGCTTCCCGGTACATCCTCTCCACCGCATAGTCCTTGATGTATCCGTAGCCACCGTGTATCTGGACAGCATCGGATGTGACTTCCCGGGCTATCTTCGAAGCGTACAACTTGGCCATCGCGCTCTCTTTACTGAAACGGGCTCCCTGATCCTTGAGGAAGGCCGCGTGGTAGACCAGGTATCTGGCCGCCTCGATCTTGGTAGACATGTCTGCCAGCATCCACTGGATCGCCTGGAACCTGCCAATGGGCTTGCCGAATTGCTCGCGCTCCTTGGCGTACTTCACGGATTCCTCCAATGCACCCTCAGCGATGCCCAGGGCCTGGGCCGCGATGCCCACCCTGCCACCGTCCAGCGTGGCCATTCCGATCTTGAAGCCCTCACCCTCTTTTCCGAGGATATTTTCTTTCGGAATGCGGCAGTTCTCGAAGACCAGTTCGGAAGTTGCGGATGCTCTCACACCCATCTTGTCCTCCACTGTGCCATAGGTATAGCCAGGTGTTCCTTTCTCAATAATGAAGGTCACCAATCCCCGGGTTCCCTTTGAAGGGTCGGTGGTGGCCATGATGAGGGCGATATCAGCCTCGCAACCACTGGTGATGAATATCTTGTCACCGTTTATGACATATTCATCCCCATCCAGCACGGCCATGGTCCTTACCGCTCCAGCATCCGAGCCCGCGCTCGGTTCTGTGAGAGCAAAGGCTCCGAGTTTTTCTCCACGTGCCAGTGGCTTCAGGAATTTTTCCTTCTGCTCTGGTGTTCCGAACTTGTAAATTGGATAACAGCACACCGAATTATGAACTGCCAGGATGACACTCGTGCTGGCGCACACCTTGGCAATTTCTTCGATAACAATGGCATAGGATATGGAATCCACACCCGCGCCCCCGTATTCCTTGGGAACTGCCAGGCCCATCAAATTAAGCTTGCCCATCTTCTTCAGAACTTCCCATGGAAATTCTCCGGATTGATCGATATCATGAGCTATGGGTTTGACCTCTTCCTCGGCAAAGCGCCGGGCCATCGTGCGTACCATTTCCTGTTCTTTAGTAAGATTGAAATCCATGATATCTGATTCGTGAATGGGAATCTGATATAAAATAGAGTTGAATAGATAACTATCGATAAATTACCTTCTTACAACAATAGAGACTAGATCTTCGTCCTTCAGAATATGGCCAATACTAACTCTCTGTCCCGGGAACTTAGCACTGGGCCCCCAGACTCTGGCATACCGGAAATTCTCCCTGAAATCTCGATGAAGGTAATCGCAAACCATGCCCACGGTCGAGTCCTCTTTAACGACCAGTGGCTCGATCAGATCCGCTTCCCGTCCCTGGGGCTTGAGGAATATTCTCATGAACTGGCATATGTCGAATACTTCGTCTTTGAACTGCTCGATCATGATATCTTTTTCAGCAGACATGCTGAAGACATTCCAGCCCTCCAGCTTCTCTATGACCTTATCGACCTCTTCCTTTGGCAAAAGGTCGATCTTATTGAGCACGACCATGGCGTCCACGTACACCTTGTTCCCAGATAGGTAATCGATGAGCTGGTCCTCATTGATATCCTCGCGAAGAACAATATCCGCATTGATGACCCCATACGATGCCATGATGGTCTTGACCATTTCTTCATCCATTTTGGTCATCTCAACAGTATGGTTGACATTCAATCCACCTCTGAACCCTTTGTAAATTCGAATATTGACCGGGCTTTGATTAAGCCGCATGCCGGCCTTGTGAAGTTCCCTGACAATGATATCGATCTCGTAGCGGAACACATCCACCATGAGGATAAGAAGGTCAGCACTTCTTGCGGCCGCTATAACTTCCTTGCCACGGCCTTTCCCCTTGGACGCGCCCTTGATTATACCGGGCAGATCGAGTATCTGTATCTTCGCTCCCTTGTAATCCATGATACCTGGCACAACATCCAGGGTGGTGAACTCATACCTTCCAACTTCACTGGTGGCATCCGTCACCTTGTTGAGAAGAGTGGATTTCCCTACGGAGGGAAATCCCACAAGGGCGATGGTGGCATTGCCGGATTTCTTGACAGCATATGATTTACCTCCACCCGAGCTGGCCGCACTTCTTTTTTCCTGATCGTCCTTGAGCCTGGCCATCTTGGCCTTGAGCTTGCCGATGTGATGCTGGGTGTTCTTATTGTATTTCGTTTTTGCGAGCTCGTCCTCGATATCCTGTATCTGTTCCTCAATTGTCATTTCAATCCACGGATATTGGGATTGGATATATAATTATGTCATGAAAAATCATGGTTTTCTCGATATCGGGTTTATGTTCTTATTCCGGGCATCATTTATTATCCCCCTGCAATTATGGCCTGACATCATGGCAGGACAAGGCAGTATTGTTAGACGATATTCTGGGTTCAGAAAGAGTGCGCGCAGCCTGGTCTTTGCCGGGCTCATCAATATGACTGGCAGTGCGCTCATGGGTTTTATTCTCATTCTTTATCTGAATGTCCTGGGCCACAATAATTCTGTCTTCGGCTCCCTGGGGCTGGTGATGGAAGTGAGCACCGTCATCATCCTGGTGGTCAGTGGCTTGCTGGCCGATAAGTATGGTAAGAAGGGCGGGCTGATGCTGGGCATCGGCCTGAGCGCGATGGGTATGCTTCTATTTTTCCTGACAGAATCACTGCCCTTGTTCTTCGTCGCCGCCATCCTGATCGGTCTGGGTGGAGGGTTCGATGGACCATCCTTTAACGGTCTGTTGGCTGAGCTTTCCTCGGCAAAGAGAAGGAAATATCTCTTCAGTTTCAATTCCCTGCTCAATCTCATGGGATCGGGGACCATCACGATAATCGGGGGTTTCATTCCACTACTCCTAATGTCCTCCCTGGACTTCGGGAGCGTCGAGGCCTACAGGATGGTTTTCCTCTTCGCTTTTTCTCTCAAGATGGTGAGCATGCTTCTATTGGCCAGGATACCTAAACCAAGGCCCAAGAGGCCGAAGGCCGGAGAGGATGCATGTGCCATGCCCGCCAAGAAACCATGGGGTCTGATATTCAAGTTCGCCCTGCCCAATGTGTTCACTGGCCTGGGAGCCGGGATGATCGTTCCTTACTTTCAGATATTCTTCAAGAACGAGTTCCACCTGGACCTGGGAAGCATCGGGATAATATTCGCCATGCTCTCATTCGTGATGGCTGGAATTACGATATTCCTGCCCAGACTGGCCGAGAAACGCGGCTCGGTGCTGACCATATTCGTGTTCCACGCGGCCTCCATCGTGGCAATGATCGCCATCCCCTTCACGCCATGGCTGGCCGTGGTCGTGTTCCTGTTCATATTCCGGGCGGCCATGATGAATGTCCCCCATCCGATCATGACGGCCTTCATGCAATCCATGATGCCGGACAATTGCCGCTCGACAGCTCAGAGTGCCCTGGCCTTTTCCTGGATGGTCACCCATGCCGTGGGAATTTACATAGGGGGTTTCGTATGGGACAGCGTGTACGTGTACGAGACATTGCCAATGCGGTATCCGTTCTATGTGGCCACCATCCTTTACATAATAGCCACAGTGATATTCGCGATCCTATTCTATGGCATGGACGACAAGAAGCACAAACCTCTCCCGCACCTGCATAAGCGCCCGAGTCTGGGAAACCTTTATAACAGATAGTTATGTACCGTGAAATTCAATTAGGTGAGTTAATATGAAATATACACGATTTGAACTTGCTAGGATAATCGGAGCACGCGGATTGCAGATCAG
>JAGLQE010000110.1 GCA_023137005.1 Thermoplasmata archaeon | reverse complement strand
GTATATGCCCAGCTCCACCCTGTGATGCTCCTCACCGGCCCCTGCCGCACTTGGCACCACGGCATCATTGAACACTCCTATTTGAACCTCATTACCTGGGTAATCCAGAGTGTAGGAGCCTCCATCAATATCATACATTAATCTGAAAGCCAGTGTCCTATTGCGGTCATTGGTCGTGGGGAATGATGAGCTTCCTCCGGTCAATCCATTATCATACCATGCCTCTATAGTGACATCCACCCGGCTCCAGCCCATGGAGTAGTTCCCGTCCAGGGTGAACCAGTACCAGTCATCCACATTTAATTGTCTATCCAGGTTGGAACCCATACCAGTATCATTGAAACCGATCCAGTGTAATTGTGGATATTGCGCATTCACAGAGATGGTCGAGCTCTGGTCCTGTGTCATGATATTAACTTTAAGTGACCCGCTGGGGTATGGTATCATCACCCACTTTGGACTGGCAGGTGGTTTCACATCGACGCAATTATACAGGGATTCTCCCGGGTCAGTGTGGGCCAGTACCATTTTCTCAGTGGTCGGATAATAACGCCAGTAGCCAGCCTGGCTACCATTGGAACCCACTACCGCAGCCTCGCCCCAATCGCTCTTGTCCCACTTGGCCTGGTAATAAACATCATCCGAATTCTCATGAAGGACCTTCCATTGCATGGTCCTTGGACTTGGATCGAGTCCCCATACCTTGTAAATTTTACCATTACCAGCGACAAGACCATAGTTCGTATTATTGTTCCAGTCTATGGAATTGAATGGAAGCTCTCCAAAGGCATATTCCGTGTAATCATGGTATGTGTATTTTGAACTTTTCAGTGGTGTGATCTCGGTGTAATAGATCTCTCCCACTCCACCTTTATCCCCAACTAGGTAGAACCTCTGGTCAATTGAATTGAAGGTAATGGAATTGAAGTTCACGGCATACAGCTCATTGTCCCAATCCAGGATATTGGTCCATGAATTGGAACCATCACTGGCATTGAAGTAGTAAAGATAATCCTGGCCATAGCCCGCAACCAGCGGATGACCCAAATGATCCACAGCGATGGCTGTCAGAGGCAGGGTTATGGGGCTACCCTCTCCACTTCCGGGATAATTCACATATGGCGGGTCGGCACTATGATCGAAGTACAGAACGGTGCTGGCTGGTGAACCGGTATCATCCCCGCATATCCAGAAATAGTCATTGACACCATCGTAGACCACATCCGTGAGTATCTGGTTCTGAGGTGTGTTCAGTGGGTCCCACGTATCATTCACTGCCCAATAGACGAAGGCGTTTTCGATGGAGAACTCTCCCACCACGACACAGACTGTTCCAGCATCATTCCATTCCACAGCTCTGGGTGTGAATCCACCTCCCCAGGGAATTCCTAGCATATCCTCGACAAAACTGCTGGCTGAAACATTGGGAGTTAAAATAAATCCAAAGCTCACGCTAACCATGACCATCGCGGTCATAATTGCTAGCAGTTTTCTATTTTTCATCTATCACCCCTGAGTTTCTATAGAATAGGTTATGGTCGCCTGGTAAATTCCCTGTTGCAGTGACACTGGCACATCAATATACCAGTCAATGACAGTGGTTCCACCGGGATTATCATAATAATTGTAGTTCGAACCCCATGGACCAAAGGTCATTGTGCCATTTCCTACTGGAGGGAGAGATGTTGCGGGTGCCACTCCCCACACACAGCGTTCTGCATTCGGCCCAAGGAAGTATTCTGATGTGTCTATATCCGAGGTTGTTCCCACAGCCAGGGAATTCGTATTATGGACCTGCAGGTTATTGGCCGGGATGGAATCGCCTCCTCCCACTCTTTGCAGATCTGGGATCGAGACATTGACCCAGTAATATGCATTCGTGGAGTAGCTGATGACATTGCTTCCCAGAGACACGCCATTCGCACCTGGTGGGGCATCTCCAGACGGATCTCCAGCAATGGTTATGGATATGGCCTGCTTGACCCCGAATTCACCGTATGTGCTGTTCTTTTTCACATCATTTCCAATGTCGTACAATGTGACATTGAAATCCCAGGAGAATGCATTGTTGAGAGCCTGGTTCGGGTCTGAGTGAGAATCTGGTCCTGGAGCCCCGAAGCCACTGCCATCCGCCATAAAGATCTGTGGGCTGAGATGGATTGGCAACTCCACCCTGTGTATGTCTTGAGCCGCATCTGTTGGATGCGCAGATATAACTGTGTCTGAATAGGCCCCGATCGTGGTCTCCAGCACTGGAGCATCAGGGAAGTTTATGACAAAGGGTGAGCCAGCATTCGGGTCGTATGTTAGATTAATGGCCCAGTTCCTATTGTTCTGGAATTCAGAGGGATAATTGGAATTTGTTCCTGTCCATCCATTGTCATACCAGATATGGATATCTGCCTTGACCTGATCCCAGCCACCAGTGTAATTACCTTCAAAAGTGATGTAGAACCATGAATCAGGATCCACCATCAAATTGTTCTTCGGGTTCATGGCCGTGTCATTGAAACCCGCCCAGTAGATATTGGGATACAGGGCACTGGCTGTTACCGTGGAACTTTGATCGTTCGCCTCTATATTGGCCTTGATGCCGCCGCTTGGGGTTGGAACGAATAGCCATTTTGGACTTGATGGGGGCTTCATGGCGCAGGTTCGATAGTATGTGCCATCATTGCTATCATGAGCCAATTGAGGTGTGGGATTCGTGTGGTAGTATCTGTAATACAGGCCATCCCAGTATGACGAGTCACTTCCGACGATACCCGCCTCGTTCCAGCCATCCGTGTCCCAGGAAACATCGTAGTAGTAATCTTGCCAGTTAATGGAAATATCCTCATATTTCATGACACCATTGCCATAATAATCAAAGGGCCAGACCTTCAGAATAATACCCTCATCACCAACAGCCAATCCATAATCATAGAGCTCGTTCCAGGCTATTGCCTGCATGGAACAATCTGTGGTTATATCTGGGGATTGATAGTAGTAAGCGTTTGAAGAACCGTTGTTCAGAGGCGCCGGGTCTGTATAATAGACCACTGGCCATGCCCAATTGCCATTGTATCCTGTCAGGTAGAATCTGTCATCATTCGGGTTGTAATCAATTCCATTGAATTCACAGTCCGATAGCATGTTACCACTGACAGTGTACCACATGACGGCTTCTATGTCGTAGTAATACTGGCTGGCTAGATTGTATCCCACAGCCAGTGGATTTCCCACATCATCACAGGCTATTGCCTTCAATGAAGTTCCCATCAACCCCTTCCCTTGAAGATTAAGACTGGAACTTGGTTCCACAGTGAATGTTGTATCAAAGGCCAAATATGCATCTCCGCATATCCAGAAGGTGTCGATCATTGTATCCAATGCAGTTGGCTCGGTGTATGTGGTCGAGCCTGGTACGAACCATTCCATGGTCCTGTTCCAGAAATCATCCGTGTATGGATATTGGAGCGTCTCAAAGGGGAAGCCCATGAACATGGACTTGAAATTTCCCTCATCATAATGAATGCCACTAGTGTCCATTGAGGCCCCCCAGTCCCAACTGTACATGCATGTGGTCCCTGACATGGGGCTGATCAGATCAGTGGCTGAAGGATTACCTGCCCATCCGAACTTATTCCAGTCTTGATATGCATCCCCGAAACCATCGAAGACCTCGTCTCCGCCCTGTCCATTGACATAGTTCTCATAACCCGACCATCGGTTGTTCATGTTGTTTATGCCCAGTACATCATAGGCGAAATCTCCATTTGTGAACATTCCACCCCCGGTCTCTGAAGTATAATCAGACCAGTAGATATTGGATAGGAAGAAATTACCACCGGTACCAAGATATTGACTAACTTCTGCTTCATCTGTTGAAGTGAAGGCATCTCCATTGCCCGCATCACCATACATGTCCCTTGTAGGCACCCATACAACGAGGTCGTATCCTGTCATGTCGGATTCGGTTGGCTTACCCTTCTCGGTGCCATGGTTCCCATATACATCCCACACAGTGACAACTGCCGTATTATTGCTTATGGCCCAGTCATAGGCCCTCCACAGCCCATCATCATAGTAATCTGCATCCACCACGAGGACCTCGGCCTGCTCATACGTGCCCTGCGAACCTGGGACGAACCATTCAAGGGTGTTTTTCATCATGTCCTGCATCTTGTTGGATAAGGAAAGGGTCTCAAAGGGGAAGCCCAGGAAGACAGATTTGTAGGATCCTTGTTCATTCCTTATGCCCATTGGATAATAATTCGACATGCCGCTGTCAGTTCCGTAGAAGCAGATCTCTCCATTGCTTGGCCATAAGTAGTCATTGGCATCTGGAGAATCACTCCAGCCATAGATCCACCAGTCAAGCCATATTGTTCCAAAGCCGCTATATACTTCATCATCCACGGTCTCATTGACATAAACATCGTACATCGACCATGTATCTGTTATATGGCTCATGCCAAGGTAATCATATGCAAAGTCACCGGAGCTATAAGCTGCAGAACCGCCATCGGTATGGTCCGTGTAATAGATATTGGATAGGAAGAAATTGCCACCACTGTCCATGTACTGGGATACCACATTCTCATCAACAGTGTTGAAAGCATCACCGCCACCAGACCAACCATTCATGTTCCTGTCCGCCACCCATATCACGACATCATAGCCGGACAAAGTCGCCAGATCCGGCTTATCCTGATTGACCATTCCCCCGGACCAAACATCCCAAACATATACATTGGCATTGCTGGTCGAGAGGGCGGTAGTGTAGGCCGATGCCAATCCCTCCTCAGACCAGTCCGCATCCACTACCAGAACATTCGGTATCGGAACATAGA
>JAGLQE010000011.1 GCA_023137005.1 Thermoplasmata archaeon | reverse complement strand
GTATTTGTTCCAAACTCAGTAATGTATCAGCACTCTATCTCATCGCCCTCTGTGGGTAGTATGACCTCGAAGTCCTTCAGATCATCTCTAAGGGCCTCTCTCTCATCACCGTGGGCGAGTACCACCTTCTCAGGGTTACAGGCCTTGGCGAATTTGATAAGTTCATCATGATCCGCATGGGCAGAGAAATCGAAGAAGCCAACCTCACACTCTATCTTGGTCTCCTGGCCATTGAGTTGTATGGTCCCGGTTTCCACAAGTTGGCGGCCATTGGTGTTCTCCACCTGGAAGCCGGTCAATAGAACAGCACTATTCTTATCATCCTTCAAGTGCCTGAGGTATTCATGCACCGGTCCCCCATCCAGCATGCCGCTGGTGGTGATTATGACCTCGGCCTTCAGTGCTAGTTTACGATCATCCCTGTGCCTGATCATATTGGTCTTGTTCATGGCACTCCTGAGATCGCTCTGCGAGTTCAGATATTTTTCAAGGGGAAGGAACTCACGTGCCACGGCCTTTCCCATCCCATCCAGCCAGACATCGAAACCCGAGTCTGCCAGTATCATCATGATCTCTTGAGAACGACCCACAGCGAAGGCGGGAACTATGGCAACTCCACCACGATCAATGACCTCGTGGATCTTGTCCTTGAATTCCTTTTCAGTTTCCTCCCTGGGAGGGTGATTGCGGCCACTGTATGTGCTTTCCATGACGAGAACATCACACTTTTGCGGTTCTGCCTTGTAAACCAGGCGTGTGTCCTGGGTATTTATGTCCGCGGTGACCAGAACATCCTTCTCTCCCTTGATATTGAACATCGTGGCTCCGGGAATATGGCCTGCCGGATGAAGATCTATCTCCACACCTCCAATTTCTATATGGTCGTCAAATGTCGACATCTGGAAATGCCGCCTCATGGCCTTTACATCTCTTTTCTCATAGGGCACTGGATATCCCTCGGATGCCGAGACCTTGACCGTGTCCTCCAGAAGTATGGAGCCGACTGTGATCGTTGGCTCCGTGGCTATGACATCGGTGCCGTATTTCATGGACAGCCAGGGTATCATCCCGGAATGGTCGATATGCGCGTGGC
Organism: Thermoplasmata archaeon; assembly: GCA_023137005.1. GTDB lineage: Archaea > Thermoplasmatota > Thermoplasmata > SG8-5 > JAGLSY01 > JAGLSY01. The sequence continues at coordinate 3,359 of JAGLQE010000011.1, read as the reverse complement.
TGAGAAATGCCAGATCTATTTGTGGGGGCTTTAAAGGATACTTCGGCGGCTTGGAGGGTGTTAGGCCATTGTCCACTAGAAGACGTATGTCGCCCTCCTGGACCTGAACTGCAAAACTACCTACCTCGCTCGCTCCTCCGAGAATCTTGACCATCATGAGACTGGGAAAGGCTTCATGGAATATTAATATGTCCATGTTCAGTAGTTTTCTTCTCTTCCTACCAAAGAATATATAGTGCCTCGCTATATCGGATTTCAAGAGGGATGAGGGCTCCCCAACCTTATGGCTTGGGGCATCTTCATTGACAATATACTGAGTACCCTCAACAAGCGGTCTTGAGCCCTTATTGAATTCATTCCAAGCCAATGCCGCATACAACATATAGTGGTCCGTATTGGGCTTGGAGATGATTCAATATTATGTATGAGCCAGACATAGAAATGATGGAACTTTCCGACATCCGGAAGCTGCAGTCAGAGCGATTTGTCAAGATGGTAAGATATGCCTATGACAATGTGCCAATGTACAAGGAGAAATTCGAAAAGGCGGGTATCACGCCCGATGACATCAAGGGACTGGAGGACGCTCACAAGATGCCCTTCACGGTCAAGGATGATCTAAGACAACATTACCCTTACGGCATCCGTGCGGTCGAGCTGGATAAGATCGTGAGACTCCACGCATCTTCTGGAACCACGGGAAAACCTACTGTTGTGACATACACCGAGCAGGACATGGAAACATGGAACAATTTGATGGCCAGATGCTATGCATCGGCAGGTGTGACCAAGGGCGATATCGTTCAGAACTGTTATGGTTACGGATTGTTCACCGGAGGCCTGGGCTTTCACTACGGTGCCGAGAGATTGGGCGCGACAGTTATCCCCATCAGTACTGGCAATACCAAAAAGCAATTGATGATGATGAAGGACATGCAGTCCACGGTCATCGCTTGCACTCCATCCTATGCTCTATATCTGGCCGAGGCCGCTGAGAAGGAAGGTTACGATCCCAAAAAGGATTTCAATATCAAGGTAGGAATGTTCGGAGCCGAGCCATGGTCCGAAGAGGCCAGGAAGAGGATCGAGGATTCCCTCGGTATCAAGGCATACGATGTCTTTGGAATGAGCGAGCTCTACGGGCCTGGTGTGGCGGTCGAGTGCCAGGAACAGGCTGGATTGCATATCTGGAGCGACGAGTTCCTTGTCGAGACCATTGACCCAGACACTGGTGAGGTTCTTCCAGAGGGAGAGCGCGGTGAGCTGGTATTCACCATGTTGACGAGAGAGGCCATGCCATTACTAAGGTACAGGACGAAGGACCTGGCCATCATCAATTACGATAAGTGCAAGTGTGGCAGGAGCCATCCCCGTATCATGAGGATAAGGGGCCGGAGCGATGACATGCTCATCATCGGTGGTGTGAATGTCTTCCCCAGCCAGATCGAGCACGTGCTCATGAATATCGAGGGAGTTGGAGATCAATACCTCATTATCGTTGACAGGGATGTTCTGGATTCGCTCCATGTTCAGGTCGAGGTCATGCCAGAATTCTTCAATTCACCAGAATATGACCCCGCAGCATTCGCCAAGAAGCTGGAGACCGAGATGCAGGCCATTCTCACTGTGCGAGCCAGGGTGGAATTGATGGTCCCGGGCGCATTGCCGAGAAGCGAGGGAAAGGCAGTGCGAGTTCAGGACAAGAGGAAAAATGCAAGTAAATGAAGTTATGACCAAGGAAGTGGTGTCTCTCGATCAGGGAGATACCATAACCGAGGCCGTGGAGAAGCTAGCCTATAAGAAGATATCCGGAGCACCGGTCCTGGACACGGATGGATCATTGGTGGGCATGCTGAGCGAGAAGGACATCATCAATGCCATGGAGATGAGATTCAAACGTATGGAGATGGTGTACCCATCCCTTTCCATGGTCAGTGTTTCCTTCATCGAGAAATTTGAAGATAAAGAGGTGGTCGAGGCCTTCACCGAGATAGCCGAGACCAATGTGGCCGACCTCATGAGGACCGAGCCATTCACTCTGGATTCCGAGGCAACCATAAACCAGGCCATTGATCTGATGTCCCGCCGCTCTATTAACCGAATTCCTGTTATGAAAGGCGATAAGTTGGTGGGCATAGTGACCCGGAAGGACATCATCAGGGGATTGGCAGATTCGACCAATGGGCTAGTGTGATGGGCCAGAGCATATCTTATATAACACAAAGGTGATTTACCGACCAATGAGCTCGAGCATTGTGAAACGAGGGGCAGAGGCCACCATAACCTGGGGTGAGTGGCATGGCCGCCAGGTGGTGGTCAAGGAGAGATCGCCCAAGGCTTATCGAGACCCTTCGCTTGATAAGCATCTGAGGACCACGAGGACCCGCAGAGAGGCTGGTCTCATGGCCGAGGCAAGGAAGTACGGGGTCCGGACACCAGTGGTCTTTGATATTGATATTGTCAATTCCATCATCATCATGGAGCATGTCGAGGGCGAACTGGCCAAGGATGTGATCCAGAGTTCCGAGGATAGGAATGAAATTGCCAGGCTTATCGGAAGGTCAGTGGGTTTACTTCACCTCAATGGGCTGGTTCACGGAGATCTTACCACCTCCAATATGATAATTCAAGCTGGTAATGTCAATCTGATAGATTTCGGCCTTGGAGAACGAAGCCATGAGCCGGAGAAGAAAGGCGTTGACCTGCATCTGCTGAAGGAAGCGCTGGACAGTGCGCATTCCCAGTTCCCTGAGCTATTTGACCATGTATCCCAGGGATATCTCGAGGTCTATGGTGAAGGCGAGAAGATACTGACCATTGTGACTGACATTGAGAAGCGAGGTAGGTATTCATGAGCACGGTGTGGTTCGCCACTGGCAATGTGGGCAAGTTGAAAGAGGTTCAAGAGATATTTTCCACCATTGGTCTGGATGTGGAACAACTGTTCGCGCCCTATCCGGAGCTTCAGGTCGATACATTGCGGGAGGTGGTGGAACACGGTCTCCAGCATCTCTGGAAGGAGCATAAAAAACCATTGATGATCGATGATTCAGGGCTTTTCATTGATGATATCTTGGGTTTTCCGGGAGTCTATTCGGCCTATGTCTACCGAACACTGGGCTGTGATGGTGTATTGCAATTACTGAAGATGCGGGAGGACCGGAGCGCGCATTTCGAATGTTGTGCGGGCCATATCGACGAGAATGGCAAGATCACCATTGCCGAGGGCAGGGTGGATGGCCGCATCATCCTGGAAAATAAGGGCGAGGGGGGCTTTGGCTATGATCCGATCTTCGTACCCGAGGGTCAAGACCTGACCTTTGCCCAGATGAGTATGGAGGAGAAGAATCAGGAATCCC
>JAGLQE010000109.1 GCA_023137005.1 Thermoplasmata archaeon | reverse complement strand
CCCATCCTGGAAAAGAAAAAGGTCATGCTGTTGGAAACTGGCGAATTTGGAGAAAAAATGCCGAATACAGATATCAAGCGAGTTACTGGAGGGGTGGTGGTGCAATCGCGTGATCTGGAAAAGTTGGATGTTTCCACACTCAAGACCGCGACAGACCGTGAACCCACCGAGAAAGAGATGGAGGACATGCTCTTCGGCTGGAAGGTCGTGAAGCATGTGAACTCCAATGGCATCGCACTTGTCAATGATATGATCATGGTGGGTGTGGGTGCTGGCCAGGTCAGCCGTGTGGGAGCCGTGGAATTGGCCATAAAGAAGGCCCATGACCGCGCCTCTGGCGCGGTCATGGCCAGTGACGCTTTCTTCCCCTTCAAGGACAGTATCGAGGCAGCTGCAGAAGCTGGCATCACGGCCATCATTCATCCTGGAGGATCAATTCGTGATCAGGAAGTCATTGATTGTGCGAATGAGAATGATATCGCCATGGTGTTCACGGGCATGAGGTGTTTGAAGCATTAGGGTGTGTATCAAGGGTTATCAATATGAACCACGAAGAATCCCTCGAATGGTTATACAACCTCCAGTACATTGGCATAAAGCTGGGCCTGGACAATACCAAAGCCCTTCTTTCCGAGCTTGGAAACCCCCACGACAAACTGAAGATAATCCATGTTGCCGGGACCAATGGCAAGGGCTCGGTGTGCGCGTTTTTAACTTCCATCCTTACAGAGGCTGGGTACAAGGTCGGGACCTACACTTCGCCCCATCTTCGGCATTTTGGAGAACGGATAGCGATCAATGGTTTTCCCATGACCGAGCAGGAACTCACAGGCTCGATCCAGAGAGTGAAGAAAAAGGTGGAGAAACTGGATAAAGAGGATGTCAAATGCACCTTCTTCGAAACAGCCACCGCCATGGCCTTTGATCATTTTTCCCGAAGGAAGGTGGACTTCGCCATCATGGAGGTCGGTATGGGAGGGAGGCTGGATTCGACAAACGTGTCGGATCCAATCATTTCAGTTATCACGAGCATCGGGCTGGACCACACCCAGCACCTCGGCGATGTTATAGAAGACATCGCCGGGGAAAAAGCGGGCATCATCAAGAAAGGAAGGCCGGTGGTATGTGGTATTAGGGATGTGGAAGCCCTCAAGGTCATCGAGAACAAGGCCAGGAAGATGAAAGCCAACATGATCGAGGTCCATGATATTCACGATGCCCATAATATCGAGACCAGTATCTTCGGCTCCACCTTCAAGGTCACGACACCCCGGAGTGAGCTGGCTGATATCACAATTAGATTAGCTGGTCGCCATCAAATTGACAATGCGCTCATCGCCATTGCTACTGTTCATGAACTGGAAAAGCAGGGCTTTGAGATCCCAGAAGAGAAACTGAAAAAGGGACTGGCCAATACTATCTGGAATGGCAGGCTACAGGTGGCCAGGACATCGCCTCTGGTGATAGTGGACGGGACCCACAATCCGCCGGGCGCCAGGGCGCTGGAGGAGTTCGTCTCTAGGGAGCTGGCTGGTAAAAGGAAAATTGGAATAATCGGCATGCTGGAGGACAAGGACCATGTGGGGATTGTGAAGGCTCTGGAGCCAGTACTGGATGACATTATTATCACAGCCCCAAGCTATCACAGGGCATTGAAGCCCGAAACATTGGCAAAGGACATTTCAAAAGATATTGAAGTGTGCCAGACAGTTGATAAGGCCATCGATAAAGGCCTTGCCAGGGCAGGAAATAGCAGTAAAAATATGGTTCTCATCACGGGCTCGATATTCACGGCATCCGATGCTCTGGCCCATCTTGATCAATTACGGATCAGTGAGATGATGGAACTCATGAGCGAGTATTATCCAGTGGGTGCTTTCCCAGGAAAGGAAGTGGGGGAGAATGAGACAACACTGGGCAAGCGCAGTGGCGATGCATTCGATGTTCTTATATCGACCATCCTGTCACAGAGAACCAGAGATGAGAACACGCACAGGGCTTCCACCGCCCTCTTCGATATTTACCCGACCCCGGAGGAACTGGCCAATGCGGATCCTGCAAGGGTGGAGGAACTCATAAGACCTGCTGGATTCTATAAGCAGAAGACCAGGAAGATAATAGAAACTGCACGGGAAATTGTCGAAAAACATGGCTCCGAGGTCCCGGAAGATATTGACCAGCTCCTTGAATTACCGGGGGTGGGGAGGAAGACCGCTAACTGCGTCCTTGTCTATGGATTTAACAAGCCCGCCATGCCAGTCGATACACACGTTCACCGCATTTCCAATCTGATCGGGCTCATCAAGACCCGGGAAGCGGATCATTCCGAACTCGCGCTCATTGACCTAGTTCCAGAAGAATACTGGATTGATATAAACAGGCTCATGGTCCGGCATGGTCAGGTCATCTGCAAGCCAATTAATCCCCAATGCCACAAATGCTTCATGAACCATATCTGCGATACTGGCATATACAGATTGAGAGATATGAAATGAAAATACTGGTGTGGTCCCTCCCATAAATTTATGCTGAAAGGCTGTATTTATAAATAGTGGTTTCCAGTATAGATGTCTAGATGCATATTGAGGAAATGGTAAACAGGGTGCTCGGTCTTGGTCTGGACGTGGGTACGAAGGACGCCCTCAGGTCAGCATTGCATTTCATAGGATATGATACAAAGGCGCTGGACAGCATCTATATCGAGGTCAGGAACCGTCTGAGTCTCAAGGCCTTTGCCAAGGTTCCCTACGATCAGAGAGCGCTTTTTATCTCCCATTGCATGAAGTCGTCCAAGACCTGCAAGGCCGAGATAACAGATACTGGATTACAGTGCCTGGACTGTGGAGATTGTTCCATATCCGAGATCAGGACCGAAGCACTGGCCCTGGGCTACCGGGTCTTTATCGTTCCCGGGGGGAGCCTGGTCTTCAAGGTCATAAAGAAATACCAACCGGCTGCCTGTATGGGCATAGCGTGTATGTTCGAGCTCGAGGAGGCATTCGAGAAGCTGAACATGGCCAATATCCCTTACCAGGGTGTTCCTCTTTCAAAGGACGGGTGCGTGGACACCGCCGTGGATGTTCACAAGGTCATCCAGGTCCTAAAGATACGCGAGCAGTGATCGTGAATAAATTTTTTAGGTACTTGAGAGGGTTAATTATTTAGGCCTATTTTCATATATCCACTCGCATAAGGTAGGGTTGAGATTGACGATACATTCATTCCATATTGTGATGGGGGCTGTGTGAATGGCCAAACCCAAGATATCCAAGATGATAGCCAAGGGTAATGACCATTATAGAAAGGGCGAGCTGGGACCCGCCATGCAGACCTACAATGCTGCGATCAAGGCCGACCCGGAGAATCCCATAGCCTGGAACAATAAAGGACTTATTTTGACCATAGTTGGCAAGTACAAGGAAGCGCTGGCATGCCATATGAAGGCCCTGGAACTTGATGGGGTCTACATCGATGCTATATCGAATATCGGAATGATCTATGCCAAGATGAAGAAGTTTGAGGATGCCATGGAATATTATGATGCGGCCCTGGAGCTTCATCCCGATCATGAGGCCGCCTGGAACAATAAAGGGAATTTACTGGCCAAGATGGACAGGCATGAAGAATCCATCAAGTGTTATGAAAAGGCCCTGGTGATCGATCCAAACTATGTCGCGGCCATGAACAATATGGCGGTTTCCCTCACCCACATAAAGAAATTCGACGAGGCCATACGTCTTATAAACATTGCACTGAAAGAGAGGCCGACCTTCGCCGAAGCATGGTATATCAAAGGCAAGGCCCTCATCGGCCAGAAGGAATTCGCCAAGGCCATAATTTGCTTTGAAAGAGCTCACCGCCTTAGCCCGGACTTCCATAAAGCAGAGAAGGCCCTCCAGATATTGAGGAAAAGGTTGGCCGAGGATGATGCGCCGGTTCGCAAGAAGGCGAAGAAAAAGAAGCCAAAGCCCGAGGAATTGGAAGAAAAGATCGAAGCTGACCTTCAGGAGCTTAGCACTGAAATGGAGAATATCGAGAGCGAGTACGACCACCTTTCCGAACACCTCAATGACAGTGAAGTGAAACTCTTCGAGGCAATTGGCGACGACCCACTCCCGAGAACCGAGATCAAGAAAACATTGAAAGGTATTATTTCCGAATCCGCCATGGACCGGGGCTTCAAGACCCTGGAGGAAAAGGGGCTGGTGAACAAGGAGAAAAGAGGGCGATATGTTTACTACTCGCGTAGCGAGACCCTGGGGGCCCTGGATGAAGAGATAGTGGAGCTGGATGAATCAAAGGTTGGCAAGAAAAAGAAGAAGAAACTGGCCGAACCCAAGAACTTCTCCAGCATGGTGACCGAGGCAAAAAGGCTGGGCAAGAGAGGTCGTCATGAAGAGGCTTTGAAATGGTACAAGAAGGCCCTGAAGCTCAATCCATATGATGAAATGACCCTCTGTCTGAAAGCGCAGTCTCATGTGGATATGGAGGATATGGAAAAAGCTGTAAGCACGGTCTCCGAGGTATTGAGAACAAAGCCCAATTCCCTGCCAGCATGGTTCACTCTGGCCAATGGTTCTTTCCAGCTTGAACAATGGAAGGACGCGTCCGAATGTTTCCAAAAGATATTGGAAATATCGCCTGGAAATCCGGATGCCGAGGAGAAGTTGAAGATAAGCCTGGAACGCCTTGAAGCTTGAATTATCAAACCCCATCATTACTTATTTCTATACCAACCCATATGTCACCATGGGGTAGGTAGATGGACATAGGTATCATAGGAAAACCAAATGTAGGGAAGTCAACGCTTTTTTCAGCACTCACAATGGCCAATGCAGAGATAGCGAATTATCCATTCACGACCGTTGAGCCAAATATCGGGGTGGCCTATGTAAGGGGTGAATGCCCATGCCAGGAGTTCGAGGTTGTCTGCACCCCCAATAACTCGGATTGCGAAGGAGGAACGCGGCTGATACCCATAAAGACCATCGATGTTGCTGGGCTGGTCCCGGGCGCGTGGGAGGGCAAAGGCATGGGAAATAAATTCCTTGATGACCTCAGGCAGGCCAGTGTTTTGATCCATATTATCGATGCCAGTGGAGGGACCCTGATAGATGGAACCCCTTGCAAGATAGGCGAGCATGACCCCATGGAG
>JAGLQE010000108.1 GCA_023137005.1 Thermoplasmata archaeon | reverse complement strand
AAATTAATTTATAATTATCTATATCCTCTGCAGGATGGATCTTAATTATCAATTTACAATCTTCTAATTTATTTATGGTATTGGTAACTGTCGTATACAATAATTTAATATTCTCAAGAGTTTCAACATGATGATATAATAATGCACCAGTAGCCATTGAGACCACTTTTTTGTCTGAGGAGATATCGAATTCTTTTCGTAATTTACCACCATCTACCTCTACCCTTTCCCACGAATCATACAATGGTCGGCCCGTAATGGTCAATCTATTGCTCTCGATCCCATGGTCAATTAAAAATGTTTTACTATGTTCACCAAATACTGCCATTTTATCGGCAGTCAATGGTACATAACCACTATGTCCCGCAGTAACTCCATGTTGAATGACCAATGTAGGAACATTATTACCCTTTGCAGCTAAAATAATTGATTTCTCATGTGGTCTAATATCATATGTGAAAAATATCATGTCTGGTTCTTCAGCATCGATCATATCTCTTGCAGTGTAGTAAGTCTTTATCCAAATGGGGAACTCATAAAGAAACATCTCTCTCAACGATTCCCTTACAATATCCCAAAGATCCTGGCCGTCCCATTTGAATATTTGTTTGAATTCTTCATCCTGCTCTAATTTTCCCCAATTATTTTTGATACTCTGAATTCGGTTTTTAATTTCTGTGACACTATATTCTGTTAAATATGTCCCAAATACTCCATAATTCATATTTTTCTCAACTAATGTATCTAAAACATTCATGTTATTGACAATGATTGCTTTTGCATTTAATATAGATCTTTTATTAATTTCATTTGCTACTGGAAGCAATTGATCCAAGTGTGGAACATCATAGATCAAAAACAATGCGTTTTTCTTGTTTGTAGTGTTATTTTTCATTGCCTCTTCTAAGGATTTATCAATATACCCAATATTCTGTTTGATCCAAGTTTTAGATTTGGATATTAGATCCGATGCTTCGATTTTCAATTTACTTTTGAAGGATCCATGGATTTTTATTAGTTCGATATTATTTCTGGAAAGAAAGTACTCGGCCAAAATGCTTTGAGTATTGCTATCTGATACCAACACAAATGCCTTTGGTTTATTTTGTTGTAAAACATGTTCTATGATCTTCGAATACATAAAGATCTCTTTAATTCTTCGCTCTATATCAAAACGTAATATTTCAAATAAATTTTGGTGTTTTACACAATAAACATCTGTATGATTTTCCATTAAAAATGAATGTATTCTATCGAACATTTCTCTAGATTCTACTTCTAAATCAGACTCTTTTATATGTTCTTCTGGAATTATATATCGAATACCATCTTTTGCCAATCTCATATGTATTAAACTATCTAAAGCAACAACAGAATAGCTTTCATTAAGATCTATCTTTGTTTTTATTTCTGGCAATAATGTATCTAAATCACTCTGGCTAAATACCATAAATATGGTATCTATGTTTTTATTTTGAGTGGCTATATTCTCTTTGGTCATATATCTCGCTCAACCCCTTTTCCAGATCGTGCTTCGGCTCCCATCCCAACACATCCTTGGCCTTTCTGATGTCTGCAATTACATCCATTACTTCATTTTTCCTGGTTTCATTGGAATAAGAGACATCAACAGGTTTGCCATGCAACTCTATAATTTTGTCTACAATCTCCCTAACACTGTAGCTTTTGCCAGAGCCGATATTGATCGCCTCATATTCTACCTCAGCCAGACCACTGAGAAGATAAGCTTCTATTACATCATCCAGGTATATGAAATCACGTTTTGGGTTTGGATCCTTCAGTGTTATTTTCCCACTTGGAAGCTGTTTTATTATCTCTGGGATCAAAAACATCTCATCTTGGCCTTTTCCATAGATATTCTGTGGCCGCAATATAAGACATTTCAAACCAAAATCATCATGATATGCTTTGCATAAATTCTCAGAAAGAAGTTTACTTCGTGAATAAGGATTGTTGGGATTAAGAGGGTGCTTTTCATCGACTGGTAAATACTCCGGTGGCCCATAGATATATGAGCTGGCCAGTACCATTTTTTCAATATCATTTTTTCTACAATATTCAAGGATATTAAGAGTGCCTAGTACATTGACATTGTAGGTCTTTTGTGGATTATCCCAGGCATAGGGGACAAAAGCAATTGCTGCGAGATGGAAGACGATATCAGCTTTCTCTAAGTTCTCCATCGCTTTCCAATCTGTTATATCCTGGCCATTTGAAATATCAAATTCAATGACTTTGGCTCCTTCAGCTTTTAGAGCCTGGACAAGTGATCTTCCAACAAAGCCATTGCTTCCCGTTACCAAAACTTTCTTCCCTTCATATCTCAAGTTCTTCACCCAGGAAATCTTCAATGTCCTCACACGCTTTCTGATAATCATGTGGTCGTCCTATATCCAGCCAATAATCATCATAATAGAATGCCTTGACGGTTTCTCCATTTTTGATCAGTTCTTTAATAAGATCTGGAAAATCCATTCTAGTATCTGGCTTTATGTAATTCAAAACACCTGGCTCTAAAATATAGATCCCAGTGCTCACAACATAATCAAGGGAAGGTTTCTCGATCCAGTTGACTATATTGTTCTCATCATCTGCTTCCACGACCCCGTAATCAACATGATGCTGGCGTTTTGTGAGTACGACAGTGGCAGTGGCCTCATTCTTCTTGTGGAAATCCACGACTTCACTGTACTTTATTTTGGACAGTGTGTCTCCGTTTATGAGTATGAAAGTTTCATTCAAATCATCTTTTACGAGATTCAGAGGGCCAGCCGTGCCCAGAGGCTCTGTTTCCTTTGCGTATTTGATAGAAACACCGAGTTTCTCACCATTGGCAAAGTAGGCTTCGATCAGGTCTGCCAGATGTCCAACAGATATGATCATGTCTTTAATTCCCTGCTTGGCAAGTTGTCTTATGACGATCTCCATGATCGGTTTATCACCAACTGGGACTAGTGGCTTTGGAAGAGTGACAGTGTATGGCTTCAACCGCCTTCCTTTCCCACCTGCAAGAATTACAACTTTCATCATATCACACAACATACATATTTTGCTTATACAGGTCTAAATGGGATGACATCCAGTCTATTGTCTTTTTCAGCCCATCATCGAGAGAATGCTCTGGCTCCCAGGATAATAGTGATTTGGCCTTATCATTGCTGGCTCTCAGGCGCTCAACCTCGCTTGATTTTGGTCGAATTCTCTTTTCATCAAGCTTGATCTCCACATCTTTGCCAATTATCTGGGCGATCTTCTTTGCCAGGTCTCCAATGGATATATCAAAATTCGAGCCGATGTTAATTACTTCTCCAATGCTCTTCTCTGATGAGGCGACCTTGATGAAACCATCTACAGTGTCTGCAACATATGTCAGATCTCTTGTAGGGTCCAAGGCTCCAAGGTTAATGGTATCGCTGGACAATGCTTGTGAGATTATTGTTGGGATTATTGCCCTTGCTGATTGCCTTGGGCCATAGGTATTGAAAGGTCGGATCGTAGCAACTGGCAGGTCGAAAGAATGATGATAGCTCATGGCCAGATGGTCTGCAGAGACCTTGCTTGCCGCGTATGGTGATTGTGGATTTAGTGGGTGTTTTTCATCGATCGGAACGTATTGTGCAGTTCCATAGACCTCGCTGGTTGAAGTATGAACGATCTTTTCGATATCCAGCTCTTTTGCAGCTGTGAGTACATTAAGTGTACCTTGAACATTCGTGTCTATGGTCTCTCTCGGATGTATGTACGAGTAAGGAATGGCGATCATGGCCCCTAGATGGAAAATAATATCCTTTCCTTTAGCAGCCTTCATAATGGCTTCCGAATCTTTAAGGTCGCCTGGAACAATATTGATCTTAGATAATGTCTCTTCGTCCAACAGCTCGATCAAGCCAAAATCATTTCTGGAATTGTATCTGACAAAAGCAGTTACTTCAGCTCCCATATTGACCAATCGCTCGGTCAAATGGCTTCCTATAAATCCGCCGGCACCAGTTATCAGGACTGATTTGTTCTTATAATCCATACTATCACCATGGTCTAGTATCTTATAATAATTATTGTATCTTTCTATTAAATTGGTTAAATGGTTTTCTTGTACAGCTCTAGTGTTTTTTCTGCAGTTTTCTTCCATGTAAATCGCTCTGCTCTTGCCCTGCCTTTTTGTATCAATGAATTTGAGAGATTGGGGTCATCATGTATTTTTAGCATTGCCTCTGCAATTGCTTTCTCATCAAGTGGATCCACAAGTATAGCTGCATCTCCGGCAACCTCTGGTATCGAGCTTGTATTGGAGGAAATAACTGGAGTTTCACTTGCCATGGCCTCCAAGACAGGTAAGCCAAAGCCTTCGTAAAGGCTCGGGAACACAAATGCTGTTGCCCCTTGATAGAGGCAGAAAAGCTCGTCCATAGTAACCCTGCCGGGGAATAAGATGTCATTCTCAAGACCATTATTTTTGATAAGAGTGTTTATTGTATTTCCATAAGTTCCTTCTTGAAGCCGACCAGCCAGTACTAGTTTACATCCTTTATTTTCCTTTTGAAATATCTTAAAACCTTTGATCAATGTATGTATATTCTTCCTGTAATTTAGCTCTCCAACAAACAGAAAATAGTTTCCTGGGATCAAGTATTTTTTCTTAGTTTGTATGATTTCATCTTCTGGTTTTTTTTCAAAATATTTATCAGAAACGCCAAGGTGTATCACATGAATCTTTTCTTCAGGTATATCCCAATATTTGATAATATCCTTCTTTGTACTTTCAGATATGGCTATTAGGACATCAGCTGATTGGGCTGATTCTTTATACCATTTTTTGAAAAAGTTAATAGTTGGAGGGGTCAAATAATCAGGATAATAATAGTAAGCCAGGTCAAGGATGGTTTGAATTGTTTTAAATTCTGCTGATCGAGGCACACAACCTCCCATTGAATGATAGATCTCAATACCTTTCTCTTTACCGATTTCAGGAACCTTATTCCATTCCCAATACGGATCACCTGAGGCCTTTGCCTTCTTTCTCATGATCAGCTTCTTTATCCTATCTTTCAGTCCCATGCTGTCATAGAATTCCTGATAATCAAGCCCGATCAGGTCAAGTTCTGGATCAATGATCTTCATATTATTGATTAAATTGGATGCATAAGTTCCAGTACCCTGGATATTCTGAGATGAATTTGAGTCATATCCTACTTTCATTGATTCTCTCAATGCTTTTTTGGATATAAAACATCCCTTGACAATGTAAGTTATATATTCTGAACATCAATACCGTTGGTGAAATACATGAAGATCCTACAGATTGCAACAGAATTTGACCTTAAAAAGTTAGGTGGCGCAGAGAAGATGGTCTATTTATTGGCAGGCCATTTAAGCAAAGCAGGCCACAAGGTTTCCATATTGACATGTGAGGATAGTGATGGTTTCAATAATGTTAAGATCATTAAAATACCAAAGGCCAAGGATCTACCATCCGTATATGGCAATTCTACACGGTCTATATTTTCAATGCTCAACATAATGCAACTGTTCAGATTTAAAAAAATATTCAAAGAATTTGACATAATTCATTTTCATAATGTTCATTCCTATTCTTTATTGTTCTACGCTATGGCTGCTGCTAGGTCCCAAAGAAAAAAATTGATGTGGACTCCTCATGACTATTGGTTTGCATGTCCAAAACAAACATTCCTTACTGATGATGGTAAGGTATGCACAGACCCTGCGAGCTGTAATTCCACCTGTTTTAAATCTTCTAGAATTAGGTCGATATTTTTATTCAGACATAGGACCACTCGGAAGTTTCACTCAATGGACATTGCCTTACCAACAAGTGATTATGCAAAAAAGAGATTGATAGAATTTGGAATTGATAAAAATAAGATACAGACTGTCTACAATGGTGTTGAGATCATTGATCCGGATAATGATAACGATCTTGGTGAACATATTCTTTTTATTGGATATCTTGACAGGAGAAAGGGCACGCACTCTCTTATCAGAGCAATGCCTGAAGTCAGGAAAGCTATACCTGAGGCTCAATTGATCTTTATGGGAGATGGCCCTGAAATAGCGAATCTCAAGAATCTGGCTAATGACCTGGGTGTGAAAGATATTGTCAAATTCACTGGTAGATTGTCTGAAAAAGAATTTGAAGAAATGTTCCAGTCTGCCAGGCTCGTTGTTGTACCTTCCATTTGGCCAGAGATATTTGGTCTGGTAGCCACGGAAGCCATGGTAAGAAAGAAAGCTGTTATTGCATCAAATGTTGGAGCCCTTCCAGAGATAGTTCAGCATGAGAAGACGGGGCTGCTCTTCGAACCAGGTAATGCAGAGGATCTGGCAGATAAGATCACAGCCCTATACCATGATGAAGAAAGGCTCAGAAAGTTCGGTGAAGCAGGGAGAAGTATTGCCACAGCTAACTTTGATATTGATGATTATTCTAACACTATTGAAAAATTATATGTAAAATTAATGTCAGAATCTAATTGATATTATATGAGGTCTTCATATATTTTTGAAATCTTTGGTAAAATCACATCAATGCTGTATTCATTCTCGATTATTTCTCTGGCTTTTTTCCCAGTGTTTATGATTGCTTCTTTATTATCATTAAGCCCTTTCAATAGCTCTACCAGTGTTTCAATATTTTGATCAATGAGATAACCTGTTTCATTATGGATTATAGGCCCTTTCTTATCTTTTCCGATCATTATTACAGGTCTGCCACAGGCCATGGATTCCAATGTAACACGTGTAATTGCTCCAGTCATTACTGGATTGATGAGTATATCGATATTTGATAGATATTCCGGTACTTTCTCAGGCTCAAGATTGGGAATGAATCTTACATTATTATTTTTTATATTTGCCTTAAAACTTTCAATTGCCCTTGGAGTTCCAGCACCCACTATTGAAATATCCAGCCAGGGAAGGTCTTTTTGAGTTAATTCAGTCAATAGACCAATGCCACTTATTTCATCTCCTATCCTTCCTACAAAACCTACCTTTAATGTTTTATTTTCTTTGTGTGGAGAATATTTGAATTTTTCAGTATCAATGGAATTTGGAATCAGCACAGCATCATTTCGTCCATAAGATATGACTTTGTTTAGAATGAATTCATCAACGCAGATTATATGATCAAACATTCCTATCAATAATTTCTCATACTCCTCTGCAAAAGGATTGGATGTGAATGGAGAGAATAATCCATGCATGGTTAACACCTTCGGCCTTTCAATGGATTTGAAATCTAATTTCTTCATATAATGAACTTTCTCAGACCGCCTATCAACTCTCTGTAGTGTCATTGATAGGGCTGGCCCATGTACATGCAATACATCATATTCTGCTTGCTCCAGATACTTTAATTTCTTTTTGTTTCTGGCCTTCTCTGCCATAACTCTGTATGGAAAGGTGATTTTGCTAACCATTTTGTTTTCGAATGGGGTATTAGCCCTATCATTGGGTCTTACTCTGTTTATTGACACATGTGATGAAAGCTTCTCATTTAGAGGTATATCTGGAACTGCATTTGTCAATATTTCAAAATCGATATTAGGTATTTTAACAAGGCTCTCAATATGAGTCTCCACCCCTCCTAATAACGGTTTGAATCTATCATTATAATGAATTATTTTCATATTTCATTTGCTCCAGAATGGAGAATTAATAATGAATAGAGTATTTATAGATTATGAGATGATGAAATCTTTAATATATATACGAAACATTGGGAACAGTAATGAAATTAGCAATAATAACAAATTACTGGATCGGGTCTGACGGGGGCGGTGTTCGAGAATACACAAAGAATCTTGTGTCGCATTTGAAACAAAAGAATGTGGACGTAATAGTGTTATTTAGGAAGGGG
>JAGLQE010000107.1 GCA_023137005.1 Thermoplasmata archaeon | reverse complement strand
AAGGGCATCATAAAAGGAGCGGCAAAGATATACGAGGACGATATCACGATAAACGAGACCCAGTGTGTGAACAAGGGCGATTCCAAATGCGTGATCGAGGTCAGTCTACAGGAATGATCATCACACTTTAGAATATTCTGCACAAGACCGATTCAGTCTTGACTATCCAATAGCCTGCAAGCCTCCAGGCAACCAAGATAATTGCCCCCCTCATCCCTCATGGCGATGTACTCGATGAGAATGTCCTGACCGTTATTATTGATCCTCATGGACTCCTTGTCCACGGCCCCGGACCTCATGTCTTTCAACAGCTTTTCCAGCTTGCCATGGCTCTTCTCTGAATGGCATTTCCTTATGTCGGTTCCCAGGATCTCATCTGCCCGATGGAATATCTTGGTCTTGGGTTCGTTCCAGAAGACGATAATATCATTATCATCTGTGAGAGTGAGTTCTAGAGGCATGGTGTCCATGACCTCTGGCATGATCTTTTCGAGGATGGTTCCTTTCATGTTTTGGCAATTGGCAGGAACATATTAAATATATTGCCTGCCCGGTTCCACATTATCTTCTGTAGGTGTGAGGCACACACTTGGCTTGGACATTGCCATTCCCATTGGATATGATGAATACAGATCCACCAACAAAGCAAGCGACGGCCAACATTATCCAGCCGACCCCGATCATCCCGAGGAAACTGATGAGCATCGAGCCAGAGATTATGAACAATATTCCTGCTACCAGAGAAACATTGGCATCCAGCCTCTTTCGCACCATGATGAAGGATATTCCCATCATTATCACCAGAGCACCGACGGCCAAGTGGCCTGCATACAGTTCCATTCCAATGCTATAATATCGATAATATCCCGAATAGTAATACGATGAGTGGGACTCATTGATGGAAATCAATGAGAATAAGAGCAGGAGAATGGGGGCGATCATACCGTATATGAAAACAGCCAATCCAGTCCAGGACCTGAAGTGCCTGAAGAAGCCAAAGAACCCTACCACGGAGATGATACATCCCAGCACGAAGATGAAGGTGGCTATCATATAAAGTAGGAATAACCAGGAAGATTCGAACCTGAAGATTTCACCATCATTGATCAGATTGAAAAGGGGTATTATGCCCAGGAGCATACTTGCTATCCCCAATATGAAAATACCGACAGCACCAGTTATGAAATAGTGGGACTTGGGACGTGGGCGTTCCAGGAAGCACTCGGGATATTCCTGGCCTGGGTCTGGGTGATCCGCACAGGTGGCCTGAACCTCATCCTGTTTCTCGGTCGGTTTCTTGGCTTTGTAATTAAGATACCCGCACATCGGGCAATCATAGCGGTCTATGATAAGGCCGCAATTTTGACAATATGACATTTTTTAACACCAATGATAACGATTTCAACAATTGGTTTAAAAGGAGTTTGGTACAAGATTTTGTCTAATATATAAGTAGATTGGAACTGTGTTTTGTACAAAAAAGCGTACTAGTATAGGGGTGCATGGCCTGGGCAAGCAGGGAATGCCCAGGATAGTTTTATATCCTCAAATAAGGATAGACCGTTTATACAATTGGTGGAAGAAATGAAGAGATTTATGACGATCTGGCTATGTGTTCTATTATTGTCTAGTTCGACCTTGCTAACCTTGGGTATTGATGTCCGGGGGGATGATAACAACACCATTGAAACTGAACATTTCATAATCGACTATCAGGATGGTGCCTTCACCATTGCCCAGGAAATTGCCGAGATCGCGGAGTCCATCTACCCCAATGCCACGGAGTTCATGAATTTCACTCCCGATTGGAAGGTGAAGATAACCGTGAACCATACTGTGGAGCCATTTCATGATTGGTTTCCTTTTGGAGGGAATTATTTTGGAGGAGTGGGATATGTGATGTACTTGGATATGACACTCATGCTGCCTCCATTCTGGTGCATGGAGTCAACTGGTTATTCAACAACCCATTATTATGAAATGCTATTCGCCCATGAGTTCAATCACGTATTGCTTCATGGCAAGCACGATGCCTCTGTAGGGCCGCCAAGATGGTATGTCGAAGGACTCGCCATGTTCTATCCCTATGATGTTTATGGAGATCTGGAACACCGCACAGCTCCCTATCTGTTATATCGAGCCATCGAAGAGGATAAATTACTGGCTTTGGATGAGATGTTTGGCCGTCAGGTGACTGAGGAAGAGTTCAATCTGCCTTATATCGAGGGTTATTCCATCTTCAAATATGTTCATTCAACCTATGGCTATGAGAAGATACAGGAAATGATCGAGACCTTTAATACCTGGTCGCAGGGTGAGACAACTCTACAAAACCTTGATAGGATATTCAATTCATTGTTCGATCAGAACAGAGAGGAATTTGAGATCCAATGGATCGACTGGCTAAAGAATGATTATATCGAGGAGCCAGAAGAAAGGGTGGAACTGAATGGTTCGCCCCTCACTGATTCAACTCAAAGCAGAGTGCCTACTTCATGGAATGATGACCGTATTCTTTATCTGGATGGTTCGAATGGAAGCCTTGATATTTACTTGATCGATGAGAATGGTGGTGAACCAACCCGTTTAACATATGAGAATGGAACGGATTCTGATGCAAGATTCTCGCCTGATGGTAGCCGCATTGTGTTCACCTCTTTGCGCAATGGTACTCATGACCTCTATTTGATGGATGTTGATGGAAGAGGACTTACCAGACTGACCAATGACCAATTCATCAATGTCGCACCTTGCTGGACGCCTGATGGTGAAAGGGTCGCTTTTGTATCTGATCGTAATGGTGATTATGATATCTTCACACTGGACCTGGCAGGCAATTCTATAGAACCTCTCATTGTTTCCCCGTATAATGACGGAGCCCCATCCTATTCTCCTGATGGAAGTGAGCTGGCATTCTGCTCGAACCGGGATGGCAATTTCAGTATTCATGTCATGAACATTGAGACCAATGAGATCACCAAATTAACAAATGATGAGACCAATGAACTATTCCCATCATGGTCCCCGGATGGAAAGACCATATCATTTCTAAGTTATTCGGAAAATGGTGGTCTTATAATATACGATATCGGGTCAGGAGAACGAACTATTGTGGCAGCTGGGAATTATTGGATATTTCCTTTAACCTCTCCGCCAGTCTGGTCTCCAGGTGGTGAGATGATGTGCACCGCGATGAGGGAATGGACAAATCTAACATCTTTAGAGGCCGTCCTCTACATTCTTGATGTTCCAGAGGCAAATACATGGCCTGATACAATGTATCTGATGGTCGGTGTGGCTGTCTCCCTTTCAATAATTATTTTAGTACTTCTGACAAGGCGTAAACCAAAGACATCGGAAATTAATACAGAAGAACCACCTCCACCATCCGAATAGATTGTGAGCTCTGCCAATTAATGGGGCCAAGATAAAGTGGACGCAGGACGAGCCTCCTGTGAGATACTCGGGGTGGAGTTCCTTGTTTTATTCCTAATATGGTTCGTCCCTTGTCATTATGTTAATTGCCATAATGGTTTATTATATTGCTTTCACGAGCATCAGAATTGATTTCAATAATCTTTTCATAAATTATAAATATGCTTCTGAACAATATCTTATGGTGATGAAGAAGGGCCATTGGAATCCAAGTTTGACATTCGGCATTGATA
>JAGLQE010000106.1 GCA_023137005.1 Thermoplasmata archaeon | reverse complement strand
ACCTGCATTCGAAGGTACGGGGCCAGGCCCCTGCATACAGGGACCATGCACGATACTGGCCTCCGAATACTTGTGGGCAATGCCATCAGCAGGGCGGCGGTCTTCGATATTTCGGCAACCCCTCTTGTTTCATACTTCTCTGGTCATTATTTCAGAGCGTACTTCAGAATAAAGAAGGGAGCCAAGCTGTCCGATGATCTTATCAAGAAAATAGGATACATTATCAAGGATAGAAAAGGCGGGTACAGAGAGACCACGTGGCCGATCCCGGGTGAGATATATGGTGGCCCAATGTGGATGGGAGCCCTCAATGACACTGATACATTGAATAAAATGGTCAAGGAGGATGACAAGGTCCATGAGAATATATCATCCGATACCATATCCCTTCTTAAATTACTGGCCGGCGAGACCCCTTTCCCTCCATTCGTGTACACGACCGATGAGATCGCCAGCCATTGCAAGGTCCATCCCCCCAATACCAAAAAACTGGTCAGCCAGCTGATCGAAGAAGGCCATCAGGCCTCACTCGTCCACTATGATACAAAGGGTCTGAGGACCGATGCCTCATGGGAGGAATTATCGGCGATCGTCATTAAGCTACACAAATGAGGGATCCCGATCGATTTTGAGGCTATCTAACTATAAAGGTAATTATTAAATGTCTAATTGCCATCTCCATTATCTATAGAAAGGTGATAAATTGTTCAAGAACTCTGTAAAAGGATTGGATAAGGTATTCAAAACAGATATTCAGGCACCAGCGATAGTACTGATAACCGGGCCACCTGGCTCTATGAAGACAAGCTTCTGCTACACTCTGATATCCAAATACCTGGAGGATACGGACAATTTCGGGCTTTACACCACACTGGAGGAAACCGTCCAGAGCCATGTCAGGAACATGGAGAGCCTGGGTTTCGACCTCAGCACGAATATGCAGATATCGGACTTCACAGACCTCAGGGAGATCGACAGGGTGGTCGAAGGAGCGGATGAGACTGACTATTTGAAATTCCTGGAGAAGATGATAGTTCATTTCAAGAGAAAGCATGGAGATAAGTTCTCGGTTTTCGCACTTGACTCACTGGGTGCTTTGTATTCTCTTATGGAGGACCAGGACAGTATGAGGAAAAAGATGTTCTATTTCTTCAAGATGCTCAGGGATAATAATCTAATTTGCTTCGTGGTAATGGAGAGAGCATTGGGTGGAGATTCCAATCTTCTGGGGAACGAGGGTTTCCTGGTGGATGGCATCATAATGCTGGGACTTGACAGGAATCGCGGCAAGCTTGTGAGGTATCTCCAGGTGGAGAAAATGAGGGCGAGCCAGCACAGTATGGAGAAGCATGCTATCGAGGTCGGAAAAGGGGGCATAGTGGTCCTTGGCCCGATATTCGATACTGAACTATGATAATAGCATTAATAGTGCCCTGGTCTACAAAAAGTACTTAATACAATAACAGTTATAACCGCGACAGTTGGGCAATATATAAACTAAACAATTGGAGGAATTTAATTGGGCGGAGAAGAACCATCACTTTGGGAAGTCATGCAAAAGCAGGCTGAACAGTTTAAGAACAAGGAAGAGGAATTGCGCAACAAAGAAACTGCTGTTGCTGAGAAAGAAAAGGAAATTGAGGAGCTCAAGGCCTCGTTCGAGACCAAGGAGAGCGAACTCAATTCCAAAGCCAGTGAATTGGAATCCAAAACAAGCGAACTGGAATCCAAGACCAGCGAACTGGACTCAATGAAGAGCCAGCTGGATTCTGATAAGCAGGCATTTGACGATGAGAAGGCCAGAATCGTGGACCTGGAAAAGGGTTTCGAGTCCAGAGAGGCCGAGATAAACTCCAAGCAGCAGGAATTGGCAACTCGCGAGACCGAGATATATTCCAAGATGGAGGAGATAAAGACCATCGAGGATGAAGTGGCAGAGAAAAGAAATGCCATGATCGCCAAGGAAGAGGAGCAATTGAAGGCTCACGGCGAATTGAAGGAGATCGTGGAGAAGCTCATGTCCAAGGGCGAGGAACTTCTCGAGAGAGAGAAGGCACTGGCCAAGGAAGAGGAAGATCTCAATTCTAATAAAGATAAGATAATCACTGACGGAAAGCGCCTCATGGAGAGGGAGCAGGAACTCCTTCAGAAGGAAGAATCCCTGAGAGGTATGGCTTCACAGGCCGCAGCCGCCCCTGCGCCAGTAGAGGAAGCTCCAGCCGAAGAGGAGGCCCCTGCTGAAGAAGAAGCTCCAGCCGAAGAGGAAGCCCCTGCTGAAGAAGAAGCTCCAGCCGAAGAGGAAGCCCCTGCTGAAGAAGAAGCTCCAGCCGAAGAGGAAGCCCCTGCTGAAGAAGAAGCACCAGCCGAAGAGGAGGCCCCTGCTGAAGAAGAAGCTCCGGCCGAAGAACCCCCGGTAGAGCTGGTTGAAGAAGAGGCTCCGGCCGAAGAAGCATCTGGCGGTGACGATGAGAAGGCCTGTCCATCTTGTGGCACCATGATCTCCGGCGACGCTGTTATGTGCTATGCCTGTGGAACCCAATTGGATTCTGATGGTGGCGATGCTCCAGCCGAAGAAGAGGCCCCTGCTGAGGATGCCCCTACTGAAGAAGAAGCTCCGGCCGAAGAAGCATCTGGCGGTGACGATGAGAAGGCCTGTCCATCTTGTGGCACCATGATCTCCAGCGACGCTGTTATGTGCTATGCCTGTGGAACCCAATTGGATTCCGGCGATGCACCAGCAGAGGAAGCATCTGGCGGTGAGGACGAGGAGATAGCCTGTCCATCTTGCGGTACAATGATATCTGGCGATGCAGTCATGTGCTATGCCTGTGGTACCCAGATAGAAGAGGATGCCAAGAAGGTTGCCAAGAAGAAGGTAATATAGGCAGTTCCTCGAGCTATGAAATCACATTGAATAGTGTGAGCTTTGCAAAGATCTAGAAAATGTTCCTTCTAATTTCTAATTGCGCATATTATCTGTAATTAGACGCGATTAGAAGAACTAACACGGTTTCAATGTACTTCTTAGCGAAGTGTTTGTTCCGCGTATACTCCCTTTAATTGTACGCGATTAGAAGAGCTAATGCGAATATTTCCATAATCTCAACTAAGCATTTGCTCCAGGGTGGGCATCAGGGCCACTTTCACATCTTTGGTTCCTTTGAATCGGATATTACAGAATCCGAGATCACAGAAATCATGACCAACTTCAGATGAAAAACTGGCATTGGAACTAAGTCCTATGTTCCTCACTCTGATACCTCTGATTTCGGGGTCCAGGTGCGTTATGCACAGTTCGTATTCGTATACCCTTTTCTTCTTTTTCATCTTTCCAATCTCCGTTGGTGGCCCATTAGGCTATTTCCTTTTCAGTTAATTCAGAGTTTCACCAGAAGCTCTGAATCCGCCTCCTCCAAACTTTTGCCTATCATTGATTCATCCCCAAGCATAGCTTGGGTTGAATTCAATAAAGGCTCACATTCACTCTGCTAGCATCTATCTGTGAATTTAGCGGAGGGAATACTGACCCCTCATTGACTGCCCAAGAATAACATTGACATGAGAGTATATAATGGGATTTTGGTGATAACCGGGAAATACACCAAATACCCTATCAAAACCATTAACCAACGTAGGGTATGTGGTGTATTAACCAATATCTCATTGTTTTCTCTTTTGTGGTTCATGCACCATATACCCTATGATCTGAGAGCCCGTTAAAGATTAACTTTATTACCACCCGCATATTCTCCCAAATAATGACCAAGAGCGAGTACGACCTGGATTTCTTCAAGAACGAGGATTTCCTTAGACAGCAGTGTTCCAAGTGCGGCCGATATTTCTGGGCCAGGACAGAGCGCGAGCTGTGTGGGGAATCACCCTGCATCGAGTACTCCTTCATCGGCAACCCACCCACCAGGGAAAAACATTCACTTCACGAGACCAGGGAGAAGTATCTTAGCTTTTTCGAAAAGCATGATCACACGCGTATCAACAGATACCCGATCACTGCCAGATGGAGGGACGATGTCTTCTTCACCCAGGCTTCGATCTACGGCTTTCAACCCTGGGTCATAAGTGGCGTGGTGGAGCCCCCGGCCAATCCTCTCACTATCTCGCAGACCTGCGTCAGGTTCAATGATATCGATAATGTTGGCAGGACTGGCAGTCATTTCACCATGTTCGAGATGATGGCACACCATGTCTTCAATAAGGAAGGTAAATTCATTTATTTCAAAGATAGAACGGTCGAGTTATGTGACAAACTGTACAGGGATGATTTCGGGATCCCTGATGACCGACTGAGCTATATCGAGGCCGATTGGAAAGGCGGCGGGAATTCCGGCCCTTGCCTCGAGGTCATGGTGGACGGTGTCGAGCTGGCCACACTGGTATTCATGATGTACTCCGAAGCTGGAGGGAAAAAGACCAAGCTGGACATGCAGGTGGTTGACACGGGCTATGGCCTGGAGAGACTGTCCTGGATATCTCAGGGAACATCCAGTGCCTACGAGGCGGTATTCGGTCCCCCTCTGGAAAAGCTGAAGACACTCACTGGCATCAGGCCGGACTCGAAGATCATGGGAGAATTCTCTCGAGTGTCAGGAATTTTGAATATTGACAATCCCGGTAGTTTGCGAGAGCTGAGACAGCAGGTGGCCAAGAGGCTGGAGTTGTCTGTCGAACAACTAGAGGCCGAGACAATGCCCATGGAGAATATCTATGTCGTGTGCGATCACACACGCGCTCTAACTTTCATGCTAAATGATGGTATAGTACCGTCCAATGTCAAGGCTGGCTACTTTGCCAGGCTGCTGGTAAGAAGGGCGACCCGCGCCCTCACGGCCCTCGATCTGCACATACCACTTGTGGAGATAGTGGCAAGTCATATTGACTATTTCAAAGAAGAGTTCCCCGAGTTCAAGGAGAATGGCCAGGACATAATGGAGCTGGTGGAGGTAGAATCCAGGAAATACGAGGAGACCCTGAAGAAAGGGCACTCGCTTGTCGGAAGGCTGGAGACCAAATTGAAGAATGAGGGCAAGTCCTTTGATACCGAGCAATTGGTGGATCTTTACGACTCCCATGGTCTGAACCCTGAAGTGGTACAGGATTTCGCCACCCAGAAATTCGATATCCCGGATGATTTCTACCAGGCGGTTGCTGCCAGACATGAGGCTCTAGAGAAGGAGGCCGAGACCGATGCAGCTGAAAAGATAGACGCTCCTCCAACCATCCTGGGCTATTATGAGGATTCGCATATTCATGAGTTCAGATCCACTGTCATCAAGGTCATTGGAAGGGATATAATTCTGGACAAGACCTATTTCTACGCCGAGGGAGGAGGGCAGGAGCATGATACTGGCACCCTGGGTGGATACAAAGTGGCGGATGTTCAGTCCATTGGTAATGTGGTAATTCATACTATCGATACAGATGATCATGTTCTTCAGGAGGGTCTGGAGGTCACTGGCAAGCTCGATTGGGCTCGTCGTAGACAGCTCATGCGCCATCATACCGCGGTACACCTTGTCAATGCCTCGGCCAGAGAGGTTTTAGGAAACCATATCTGGCAGAGCGGTGCGCACAAGAGTGAGGACATGGCCCGGCTGGACATCACTCATTATGCCAGTCTGACACCCAAGCAGTTCCAGGAGATAGAGGAGAAGGCCAATGCCTATGTCATCGCTGATATTCCGGTGGACTCGTATGTCATGAACCGGACCGATGCCGAGAAGAAGTTCGGCATGAGGCTGTACCAGGGAGGTGCGGTTCCCGGTCGCGAGTTAAGGATAATCGATGTACGAGGAGTGGATGTCGAGGCCTGTGGTGGGATACACTGCTCCAGGACCACGGAGATAGGCCCTATCAAGATACTACGGTCCAGAAGGATACAGGATGGTGTTCTGAGATTGGAATTCATTGCTGGTCGACCTCTCTTTGAATGGATGAAGGAGCATCACAAGACCGTTTCAGAGATACAGGAGATACATGGCATCGATGATCATGATAAGCTGATCAAAGCCGTGGATAAGACCCACAAAGAGCGGAAGGAGTACCAGAAGGGCAGGAAGAAAGAGGAAAAAACTGATTCTACAGCTTATGTTAAGGAGATTAGACAACAGGCAGAAGAGGTTGATGGTATTTTCTACATTAATGCCACTGTACCTGGTTCAATCGTAATGACAAGGAATACCTCTATGCTTTTATCACAAGAACCCAACTCCTTTTCTGTTTTAACTCCAGAGGACTCATCATTATTGTATATCACAAGTTCTTCTAGCTATATTGATTGTGGCTCGACAGCTAAAATTCTTGCTGAGGAATACGAGACTGGTGGAGGAGGAAAGCCTGATTTCGCCCAGGTATCTGTTCCAGGTAAAGATCCTCAAACTGCCAAAAAAATGCGAGATAAAGCAATAGAGTTAGCTAAAATAAAGGCAGGAAAATCAGAAACATCTAAGTGAGAAAATTCTTGCATAATATTATTAAGCAGCCAATTATATCAATGATTATGGCAAGTTGGTCCAATGTACCACCACCACGTCCCGAGGGCTTTTCAGATGATCTCGAGGCCGTGAAGGGCTTGGTGGGCAAATATTTCCCCATATACGAGGTGAGAGTGGAGTTTAATACGATCTCCCTGTATTGCAATATAGAGCCAGACCAGCTTGAGGATAAGTTCGAGGCCCTGCGGATGGAAATGAAACCCCAGAACTTCATTCCCATTCTCAAATACAAGGGAGGAGAGTACATTCTCCATGTGGTCAAGCAGCCGGACATGAAGTTCAAGAGCCCGTATATCAATATAATCATGCTCCTGGCTACGATCATCACTACCATTCTTGCAGGCTCCATGTTGTGGATATTCCTCATACCCGAGAATGCTGTGAATTACCAGTCATACATGGAAATGTTCGAACTCGCGAACCTGGCCTATGGTGCATTGTTCTTCGCCCTGCCCCTGATGGCCATACTGGGTGTTCATGAGATGGCCCATTATTATGCGGCCAAGAAGCATGGAATAGCCGCTTCTCTACCTTTCTTCATTCCCATTCCTCCCATCTTCATCCCGCCCCTGGGAACCATGGGGGCATTCATCAGCATAAGGGAACCGATACCCAATAAGAAGGCATTGCTGGATATCGGCATATCTGGGCCAATTGCAGGGTTCTTAGTGGCAATACCAGTGACTGCTATTGGTCTGATCCTTTCAGCGGATATCGTGGTGCCAGCAGATTACACTGCCGTGAGTGGCGGGACTCTCATGATCGGCGAATCGATATTCTTCAATATGGTTCGAAACCTACTTTTCATTCCAGAGAATATAGTTCTACATCCTCTAGCCTTCGCTGGATGGGTGGGAATATTCGTCACGGCCCTCAACCTACTACCTGCAGGTCAGTTGGATGGTGGCCATATCGCTCGGGCACTTCTCGGAGACAAGGCCAGATATGCGAGTTACGGGGCCTTCGGCCTCATGCTGATACTCGGGCTCTGGTACAATGGCTGGATCATATTCGCCATGCTGATAATGATGCTGGGACTAAGGCACCCACCACCACTCAATGATATCACCAAGTTGGATGGTAAGAGAAAGGCCCTGGGAGCCGCGACCGCTCTTATTCTTGTCCTGTGCTTTGTCCCCATACCCTTCAGTATAGAACCCGTCCAGTACGATGCTGGTTTCCACATCGTGGGGGTTGATGGGAATATGATGGATTCGCACACCATTACGATGTTCACATCCCCTTCACAATGGATGAACGAGACCGAGACACTGAGACTGAGCTTTGATGGTAATGTCGAGGCCAATATCACGATCAGTATCACTACGACCAATGCTGACCTTGTCAATGCCACCCTGTGGCTGAATGGTGATAATTCCACTGCCTCTGACTCTCACACTATCATAATGGAGTTTCAGGAAGAAGTGGATATAACTTTGAATATGGCCATACCCCCAGGTGCCAATGGGACGGTCACCATCAGGGTCTTCGCACAGGAGAACACCCCTGGCCTGGAGAGTGAACTGAGGAAAGAGTTGATGATCTCACTGGATCTCAGGGAACAATCCCCACCTCTTAATTAATTCCGGGAACCATCACTGGCCGACATTCATTCTTTTTCAAAAACACAAAAATATCTAGTAAGGCTTCGATGGACAAAGAGATCATGGACCTCCAGAAGTGATAGATATTTGCTGGCGAGCTTGACATATCTCTTATCGGGGAAAACAATTGCCAGTCTTCCTCCAGGCTTGAGAATATCGACAAAGGCTTCCAAAGCCCTCTCATACAACTCGCCCACATCTTCCTTCGCAGTGCTGGCCGACCTGCCATAGGGTGGGTCAGTGGCAATCGCATCGACCTTTCCCAGCTTTCCTATATCTGCCACATCCAGCTCATGAAGTTGGAATTCATTATCCTTCCCCAGGAAATGTGATAGGTTGATCCCGCAACCCTCGATCATGCGCGGATCCATATCCGAACCAATGATGTGGGCACCGATCATCCCACCTTCGATGAGTATTCCTCCAGTCCCGCAGAAGGGGTCTAGAAGCACATCCTCCGGCTTAACTCGTGCCAGGTTCACCATCGCCCGGGCATACCGTGGATGCAGGCTTATGGGGTGGGAGAAGGGCCTGTCCTTTCCCTTTCTTGCTTCAAAACTAGTGCGATCTATCTCATGAAGCTGCCAGCCAGCATGTAATTTTTCTCCCATTATCACACGGAGGATCATATCTGGTGATCTCAGGTCGACCTTGCCGGTTCTCTCCAAAACACCGGCTATTTTTTCGATCATGGCCTGGCTGTCCTCTGGTTTCCATTTATCATCAAGCCTTTTCATCTTGATAGCGAAGGTCTTTCCTCCAAGGTCCAGGCCATCGAAGACATCATTTATTTCATCCAGGTCAAATGAAAAGAGATACTCGGAGATATGCCAACACAGTGCTAGCCTTTCAGAAAGGATATCGGCCCCTGAACTCGTGTCCAAAATAGCGATACGACCATCCTGTTCAATAAGCCTGGTAGAACCATCAATGGCACTGGCCGCTCCAATAGCCTCTGACACGGCCATGTCTGTCTGCTCTCCGGATAGCTCGATGATCAGCTTCACGAGGATTGGTATCCTGTTGGGTGATTTATGATTATCGACTGGGGCTTTCAGGTCCTTTAAGCCTGAAAGTCTACCAGTCTATAGTCCATACACAATCAGCACCCACCGGAAGCCTTTTCTTTCCCCTCGCTCCGCTGGTTCGGGCTCTAAAGAAAAGGTTTCCAATCCAAAAGGAAACTCGCCCTCACCTGCTCGTTCAGCTGTTGCTTACCAATCCACTGTCCATACACAATCAGCACTCACGCTTACCCAATAAGCCTCCCCAGGCATCATGATATCAGTTCCAAGCATTGGGATCATCATGTAAGGTGATGGGGCATCGAATCTCTCGACAAGATCCACTGGCAGGCCGAAGAGAGCATCGCTCATGGTGGTGGATGTATTGAAGGATGTATATCCGACAAGATTCCAGCCAGCCTTGAGGGTGATGGTGGTGGATGTCCGGACACTTCCCGCGACAATCATATTGTCATTGCCCGTGGTATTGAGCCACATCCCTCTTGTATGATCCAAAGCCCATAGGTCGTCCATAAAGTCTGGCCTCACTATATTGTTGGTGCTCCACTTATCTGGATCAGAGGTATTGTAACAAAGCACATAATTCCAGTCAAGGGTTTGAAGGACGGTCAGTAGCGAAGTGTCACTGACCTCAACAGGGAATGAAACAAAATTCCAGCCATCGTCCACGGCTCTCACATATTTGACCGCCCTATCCGGAGATATGGCACTATCCTCAATTCCCGAGGAATCCACGGCTCTCACATAATAGAAATAGTCATTCCAGTCCTGGTCACCAGCATCGATGTCGATATAATTCAGGCCGATCACGCCCTCAGCTATCTGAAGGTATGTCCCACCTATACTGGTCGCCCGATAGATATTGTATGATGCCACATCCGGAGATACTGAAGCCTCCCAGCTGACATCGACATTGCCCATTCTGACTCCGATGGCACTGGTTGGCACGATGGTCATGTGATCGACATTGATGTAATCCGATGATTCATTGCCCCACCCCTTGTCAGTGTCGGTCGCTCTTATGTACACATTTCCAGAGCCGGTTATTGGAATATCAGAGGATTTGATAATATCCACGGTATCCGTGGCCAGGAACTCTATATTGGTGGCGAATGGAGAATAGACAATATTATCGAATGAATATTCGAACAACCATCCCTCATTTTCGGTATTGGCCGAGCTACTGGCCTCGACATTGAAGGTCCATGTTTCCAGATCTGGACTATCAAACACATCGAATTGCCAGGCATGCCATCCCGCGCTAGTGTAGGTTCGTACATTCAAATAGTCAATATACAGTTGGCCAGTATCCTCTCCCACGGCCTGATAATCATCCTTGAATCCTATGAAGACCTCGTAGGTGGAGGCGTTCATATAATGCTCCGCAGCGAGGTTGTACACGTACCTGTAGGCCATTGAGTCCTTGTTGACATTTACTCCTGTATCATCGAAGGCCTTGGAAGTGAAATTATACACCAGGATATTGATATTGTCCAGTGGATCAAGAGTATCGAAGTACCACGCTCCTCTGAGCTGGATGTCAAATACCCCGTACACTTCCTGGGGGAAGGTGCAATTGTAATAAAGATCGAGGGACCTCACATTCTCGGAGTAGCTGGCTTCCTGATGGTCTATCCTCAGCACGCCGACATCCTCTCCGACACTTGTAGCATCATCCTGATACTCTATCCAGATCTCTCCGCCAGGCCCGACATAGAGTGGGCTCGGCAGGCCAATAAGATTGGTCAATGTCGCAGGACTGCCTTTGAACACATCCTGCCCGGAATCAATGAAACCTGGCAATGTCCAGTCATATAGCCATATGCTTATCTGGTCTCCAGCATCCGCATCCGTGTAATTGGCCAGTACTGCAATATCAAAGGTAGCGGCTGGCGTGCCAGCGAATGTCATTTCATAATAAAGGTCCATGGCCGCAGTGGCCTCATCCACACTCGCACTGATGTGGTCAATGCACAAGAATCCAACATTCTCACCAGTTCCCTGGAGGTCATCGAGCAATCTAATCTGAACTTCTCCACCAGGTCCGACATAGTTATTGCTCATGCCGGGAAGGTTGGTCAATGTTGCCGGGCTGCCTTTGAACACATCCAGTCCACTGTCCACCCATCCGGTCGCGACCCAATCATACAGCCAAATACTGATCTGGTCTGCGGCATCCGCATCCGTGTAATTAGCTAATATTGCGATATCTATTGTTCCTGCGGGAACCGCAGTGAAGGTGCATTCATAGTACAGGTCCAGCCCCTCGTATGATGAATCAACGCTGATGTTCTGATAATCAATGCTCAGGAAACCCATGGCCTCTCCATTGGCCCTCGCATCATCCGCATACCTTATCTGAACTTCTCCAGTAGGACTGACGTAGTTATTCGCCATACCAGGAAGGTTGATCAGAGTCTCTGGACTTCCCTTGAACACATCCACGCCGGTATCGACCCAGATGGGCACTGTCCAGTCATACAGCCATATGCTGACCTGGTCCGCGGCATCCGCATCCGTGTAATTGGCCAGGATGGATATATCAAAGGTTCCGGCAGGCACGGTGGCGAATGTCAGAGAATAGTCGATCTCCAATCCCCATTTGCTGGCCTGGTAGTTTGTCTCTGTCCAGACCTCGCTGGTGCCATCAATGGTCTGAGTATCTGCAAAGGTGCCGCTGTTCACGACCCCATAGGTAATGGCTGGCTCTGCCAGAGTTACCACAGTTTCCTTTACATTCACGGTCTCCTCTGTCCATTTCTCCTCAAGGCCATCAGGTGCCTGGACATCGACAAATGTTCCTTCCACAAGAATTCCACTGGTGATGGTGGGCTCAGAGGTCGGCTCCACGGTTTCCACAAGACCTAGTGTTTCTTCTTCCCAATCCTGGTCCAGTCCATCGGCCAATTGCGTGTCCGTGTATGTCCCGTCAAGAAGCAGGCCGCTATTGATCGTGGGCTCAGCCTGTGCCACCACGATCTCGCCTTCGGCCACCAATTGCTCCTGCCATCTTTGTGTGGCACCACCGTCTGCCGCGGTCTGCACCTCCACATATGTGCCTCCCATGAGATTTCCATCCGCAACCACTGGCTCGTTCTGTGGAACACTATTTCCCTGGTAGGAATCCCATTCTCCTTGAGAGTTATCGAAGTCATCGGATGCATGCGTGGCCGTGTAGTCATTTATGACAGGTCCGAAGAAACCCCAGTCAGATCCAGCAATATAGCCAGTCTCGGACAATGAGGCAGTGGTGTTCGTGGGAGGTTCTGGTGGTGTTATGTCAATGACAATATCATCAATATACCATCCATTGGGCGCGTTCATGCCACCCCAGCCGAACTGGCCAAGGTCGAACCAGAATCCTATCTTCACCACATGGCCAATATAGGCATCGAGGTTCACGGAATGGTGGGTCCATGCTCTGAGAGGTGTGGCCATATTGTCCATGGTGTCTATCGTTTGCCAATCACCGCCATCAACACTGATCTTTATCTGTCTGGCATTCCACCATGTGTCCCCATCATACCAGTCCATGAAGCCCAAGCCAGCGAAGGAAGCGCGTGTGAGGTCTATGGGTGGGGAAGCCAGCATGCCGAAATTCTGTCCGCCGGTCTCGTGGTCCCCGGTCGCGTCCTGACCGTACCACCAGCTCGAATCAAAGCTATTCCATTCTGGGAATGGACTTGCCGAGTCCACTTGATGCCATAACCCCTCTGGATCCCAGTAGGCCATTCCGAGGGCAGGTGCGATCTCCATATCGTCTGACCAGGGCGCATCATAGGGAACTGTAGCTCTCACTATAGTGAGGTCATTTATAGTTGGATCATTGGTTGAGTTCGTCATTATCCAGTGGCTGTCCTCATTGCCTACCAGTGCCAGTGGATCGATATACACTCTCACAGTGATGTTCATTGTATCTCCAGGGGCTATGCCTGCAGGCATTATGGTTCCGGTATCTGGCCGTCCATAAAAATCCCCATTAGTATCTATCAACTGTATGGTGTTTGTATCATCCCAGAACTCGGTGGTCCACCCGTGGAATCCCCCAATGTTTTGCAGGTCAAAGGTGTCCATATTGGAGCCGATGTTCCTAATTGTAAGGGTGTAGTCCACGGTGTCCCCTCCGTATCCATAACCATCCTGTTCCTCATAGATAGATACACCATCCACAGGCATGAGCCAGTTCAGGATACGCCACATGAGCAAGTCTCTGTCAACACTGTCATTCACACCCGAGAAGTCAAAGCCCGAGTATACGAGCCGATAAGTTCCTTCATCCGCATTGAGCATGGTCCATTCACCTGGTGATGCCTGGATATCGAAGCACGGCTCTGCAGGAGCCAGGACATTGAAGGTCGAGGTCTGATTATCCAGCCACCGGCATTGGTCTCCTGTAAGGTTATAGGTCTGGATATTGAGACCATCTCCTATTGGGTTTCCAAGTTGTCCTATCTGGTCATTCTCCCCCCACCAGTTCATATCCATGGTGGAATCCAGGAATTCCTCATGCCATGATGCCCAAGGCTCCGGGCCCCATTGAGCCTCCTGAGCCGCATACTGACTGGAAAGATAGAATCTTCCACCACCGTCCAGATAGTTTTCGAGCAATGCCCTGTCATCGGTGTTCAGGGTATCGCCCTCTCCCCATCCGTTGCCATCTGAATTGCCAGTGAACCACAACACTGCTGTGTGGTCCTGAAGAAGGTCCAAGGTTGGAACTCCGTAAAGGGTCCTGTTCCAGATATTATAAGTGTAGCCATTGGCCACCAATGAATTGACATACCATAATTCGGTATCCAGATGCTTGTCATCGTCCACTAGTAGGATATCTCCATAGACCTGGGTCTCCAGGGGCATGGTCAAAGCCTGGGTGCCATCATTGGTGGATGTGGCTGTTATCAATGAAATATCCATGTCCCCTGGTACGGCTGCTGGGTTCACGGTCACACGAACAGTGATATCTACAGAATCATACGGATCAATAGGTCCTGTGTTCGCTATTATGAATGTATTTGTTTCATCGTAAATAGCAATAGGCCAGAGTGGATCTCCAATACCAGCCAAATTAAAGCTGTCAATACTGCTCCCAATGTTCTTCACTGTCAGGGTGTAGTTAACCTCAATTCCAGGCACATTGTAGCCCATTTGATGTGGGTATATAGACACTCCATCCACTGGAAGTAGCCAGTTTAGGATCCTGTCCATTAGATCATCCCTGACCACGCTATTGTTGACATCTGCAAAGTCAAAGCCAGTGTAGAACAGCCTGTAAGCATAATGTTCGAGGCTCATGGCGGTATCATTCACACCTGCCAATGTGATATTGAAGGCTGGATCGGCCAGCATTATGGGTTCATGGGTCGATATCTGACCATTGAGGCCAGTACAGTAGTCTCCAATATGTGTCTCCATCGGTGCCATGCCATTGGTGACCGGGTTGGTAGGCTGACTGAATACGGTATTCGCCCCCCCTGCAGTGCTTTCCTGGGTCATGTCGAAATATGTTTCATACCAATCATCAAAGCCATTCCAATTATATGCATCCTGTCCAAGTCCGGTTGAGGACATGTAAAGTTTTCCACCATTGTCAAG
Source organism: Thermoplasmata archaeon (assembly GCA_023137005.1). Classification (GTDB taxonomy): domain Archaea; phylum Thermoplasmatota; class Thermoplasmata; order SG8-5; family JAGLSY01; genus JAGLSY01. The sequence goes on along the minus strand of JAGLQE010000106.1, from coordinate 6,777 downwards.
ATATTCTTCCAGGACTGCACGGTTGCCCTTATTGAGAGTGGCCTGGTCCCATTGGTCATTACCAGTGAACCAGATGACGGCCAGATGGGTATCTAGCGAGTTCATGTCCGGTGAACCTTCAGCACTGACATTCCACACATCGAATGAATATCCCAGGCTGGTGAGGGAGCTCGTATACCACAGTTCGGAATCCAATCCCGCATCATCGTCCACCACCAGTATGTCAAAGGCGACAGTTGTATTCAATTCAGATATCTCATAAACTGAAGGATCATTGAAGGAAGAGGCATTCATATCAGCGATATCCCAATCTCCAGGTAGGGCACCACCAGGCACTGTCACACGGGCTATGAAGTTCATGCTGTCCCCTGTGTTTATCGGGCCAGTATCCGGTGTGGGAATGGCATTTGTATCTGTGAGTGGAACAGTTCCAGTCTCATCATAGAAAGTGACAGCCCAACCCAATGGGGCTGAAGTAAAATCAAGTTCAAAGGTATCTGCTCCAGATGTACCTTTGTTCTTGACCGTCATAAGATAATCCACATCAGTACCAGGTAGTCCGAAGTTCTCATCAAGGTCTGGTGTGAGCCTCATCCCCACAAGGTCTGGAGGTGTATCCAGTATGATATCTCCATATTCAGACAATGGCTGTGGTGCGAATTGGCAGGCTGGCCATCCAGCCCTGGTCCACATCATGAAGTCAAGGACCCCTTCTCCCATGAAGCCATGTGAGGCAAAGCCAATGGTGTCTCCCGGAGCAACAGACAATAGAGCCAATGGAATTGTGATCTCATACATCCTGTGGTCGTTCGCGCTATTGGGTGAGGAGGAAAATCCATAATCTCCATCCAATCCCGGCTCAGTGAAGGGACAGCTTTCTTCTACCCATCCAGGCATTAGAATATCATATACATAGCGTGCTTGATTTTGTCCACCAGTAATCCCAAATATATCCCCGATGATGAATTGGTCATCCTCCATATCTGTCTCAAAGCCATTGTGGTCGGTGTCGAAGCAGAAGATAGCTCCATCCATCATATCAGAGAACTCATCACCCACGGCATCGTATGCCATATACAGATTTGTGCCATCATTCATCACATAGAGGTAGGTTTCCATGGTTGTTCCAGGGATGATCGAAAGGTCAAGCATCACAGCATCATCCCATTCTCCAGCATTTATCATGCCGTCCATGGTAGGCTGGCTGAATGCCCAATCAGAGAATATAACATCTCCAGAATGCGAATATACATCTGTTGAAATGATGGTCAAAATACTACCCATCATTGATAAAGCAATGAATATCGTCAAAGCCCTCTTCATGCCCTCATTGGACACTATCGATCTACTCCCCAGCCCACTTCTCCTTAGTATTGTTTCTCTCATGTGACCACCCAGCTTCGGGCACTAGCTCGGATATCTATCAGGTAAATGCCTTGTTCCTTTCCGGCTCAGTTTCCGTTGGTGTGCCATTCTCCCGAATAATGGCCAGACTGAAGCTGTCAAGAACGATCTTCGCATGACATTTTCTGCATTCAACCCCCTCCCAGAAATCAAGCCCACTATCAGCGTCCATGATTATTCTCTGCCTCTTGCATTGAGGGCAGTCAAAAGCTATCTCAACTCCCGAACTCCCCAACCTATCCAAGCTATACTTATCTATAGTGCCCACGTCTACTCCTCCGAAGCGAACTCGAATACGCTTCATGGAAGATATTAATTTTACATTATAAATAATCTTCCACACTTAACAAGACCATCAAAAGAGATTTAAATACCCTATCCTATCCCGATTCAATAAAATAAGGAGGATGACTATGCCAGCTGTTGTAAAAGGAGAAGATTGCACTGCTTGTGGGATCTGTGTTGATGCTTGCCCCGAGGGTTCCATCACCATGGACGATATTGCCAAGGTGAACCCAGACACATGCATTGACTGCGGGATCTGCGTTGACGAGTGCCCGAGCGAAGCGATCTCCATGAATTAATAATTACCATATCGATAAAGGAAGTGGAATAATGGAAACCATATACGTTCTTATTAAAGTGGGAACTGGCCATCTTGAGAAGGTGGTGGACATGGTCAAGACCCTGAAGGGCATTGGTCATGTGGATGTTGTCACTGGAACCTATGACATCATAGTGACCATCAATGGTGACAATGTCGCCCGTATGCTATCCCGGGTCGTCAATGATGTGAGGTCATTGGAGGGCATCAAGTCCACTGACACCCTGATAGCCCTGAACATTGATTGAGTTATCGAATAAGGACCCCGGCCCTGCGTCACTCGTTCCGGGGTTTGATTACGCCCCTCGCACGCTTACGCGAGGTGTAATGTTTTTACTGAGTCATCTTGTCACTCGTTAATACATCACTGAGAGTACCCCGCCCTCCTTGGTCCAATCGGTTCAATCAGACGGTGCATGTTCAAAGAGTTTATGCTTTGTTGATAAATGCACTGCTATCATATGTTCTATTGGCAATTGCTCCCGCCAGGGTGAAGCAATATTAACCCACTTTCTAATCCAAAACTATTATTCCCATAATCATGATAGGGGTCGGATGCCCCCCTTTGACGAATACCAGCAGAGGATAATCAAATACCCCGCCAAGCTCTCATTCGACTTCGTGCCAGAGAAGCTGGTTCACAGGGATAAGGAGATGCAGCGCCTCTTTTCCATGTTCCGCCAAACAGTGGAAGGAGGAATGGCCCAGCGTGCTTTCCTCACAGGGAATGTGGGCACTGGAAAGTCAGCCATGTCCAAACGCTTCTGCATGGATTTCAAGGACTGGTCCCATGAGAAGGGAAAGGGCATGGAGTTCGTCATCGTCAATTGCAGGTCGAGAAACACCCCTGCCAGTGTTCTTTTAAAGATAATAGATCATTTTGATAAGGGCTTTCCAGATAGAGGATTTTCCACGACCGAGATGCTGGAGATCCTGAGAAAACATATCGACAAGAAGAAATCCCACCTGATAGTCGTGCTGGATGAGATAAATGTCCTGATCAAGAGGTCTGGGACCGATCTACTCTACGCGCTTACCAGATTTGATGATGAAAGCCTGGGTGGAGATCAGAAACTATCTCTCATTCTCATATCCCAGAAGCCGGTCTACGAGTTCCTGGACCCAGCCACTCTATCAACCTTCAAGCGCACCAATACCATTCAGTTCGAGAATTATGGCAAGGATCAATTGTGGGACATTCTCAGGGATAGGGTGGAACTGGCACTTTATCCAGGAAGTGTGGAGGACGAGACCCTAGAGTTGATAGCCGATATCGCATCGGAATGGGGTGATGCACGTTTCGGGATAGAACTTCTGGAGAACTCGGGCATGATAGCCAGCGAAGAGGATCTTGATATGATAGCCCCGGACCATGTGAGATCGGCCAAGGCCATGACCCACTCGGTGATCACCGAATCCAATTTAGCACCTCTGTCAGATCATATGATGCTCGCCCTTCTGGGAATTTCCGGAGCCATCAAGAAAAAGGTTTACATAACCACCAGTGAGGCCGAGAAAGCTTATGCTCTGGCCTGTGAGGAATACGAGGAAAAACCCAGGGCACACACTCGCTATTGGGAATATCTGAAGGAACTGGACGGCTACGGCCTTTTGACCCTGAAGATCTCGGGCAAGGGACATGTGGGAAAGACCACGCTCATCTCACTCCCGGACATACCTTCGACCGTGCTGGCCGAGAAGGTCAGGGAAATGCTAGGCTCGCGAAAATTGGGTTGAGGCGATGCTGGATAATCACAAGTTCCTGGCCATCGCTATCATTGTTTCTATCACTGGAGTGCTGGCATTGTTCTTTTATGCAGCTTCCATCTCCCCAGAGGAAATGACCATAGCGGATATCGGCGAAGACGATGTCGGATCCCTTGTTCGATTGAATGGCACCATCAGGACCGTGAAGATAATGCAGGACGGTTCCGTATCCTGTGAATTAATTGACCTGGACTCTAATGCCAGTATCGTGATATACATCCAGCCAGAGGCCTATGAGGGACTGATAAATGATGAACCAGGAGGAGGGCCAACACCCGGAGATGAATTCCAATTCATCGGTACCATCGAGGTCTATCAGGATATCTTCGAGTTAGTGGTCTCATCAGGTAGCGATATACGCATGTTGGAGGATGCCAGCGAATCCATGGTTCAGGTTCACCAATTATTACAGACCCCTACATTGTTCGATGGTATGGAAGTGCGCACAAGCGGCACCATCGAGGATCCATATATCATATCCGATGCAAATGGCACGAAAGGCATGGGTTTCGATCTGCAGGAAGTTCATGAGAACAGGACATACACACTGGCCTGCGTGGTCTTTGACAATGATATGATTGGAGCCTATGGAACTGGCTCCATGATCGAGGTATCTGGCACCTTCCAATATTATACGAGAACAGGAAGCTGGCAGGTCATGATGGGCGATGAGAATGATATTTTCATACTGCCATGAAGGCTATGAAAATCATATGTTCATTGTGCCATGAAATCCATGAAAATAATCCATAAAAACGAGGATAAATCCAAAGGTTTTTTAACCTGGTTTCCATTACCCTTTCTAAGAGGGATGCAGTTGTCAGAAGATGTACTTTTATTTACGAAGCCCGGTTGCCAGAAATGCGACTATCTAAAGGGAAAGATACCCAATGGTCTGGATGTTCAGATAATGGATATGACCACGGTCGATGGTATGGCGCACGGTGCCTATTACGAGCTCATTGAAAGGGATATGCCCATACTTATCCATAATGACCAAGCTTTTGAGGGCGCGATCAAGATAAAGAATAAGATGCTGGATATAGCCAATATTGGTAAATGATCGATTTATCGAAGGTTTAATAAGACCGCGACCAATATTTGATCACATGGGACAAAAGGACCGCAAGCGCCATAACAAGATAGTATCTTTTATAGTCAGAATTCTGATGGTGATATTGCTTGTGTTCTTTATCTGGAACAGAGATGGCCTGGGTATATTCACGGCCTCTTTGATATTGCTGGCAGGCTTTCTTCCATCCATTCTGAAAAGAGATAAGATCCCCCTCCCTTGGCACCTCAATGTGCTACTGTCCTCGGCCGTACTCCTCCATGTTGGTGGCCATGCACTTGGCGCGTACCTCACGATACCTGGCTATGATACTATTACCCATTTCGTATCCTCCATTTTTGTCAGTTTATTCGCTTTCACCATTGTCTTCATCTTGGACGAATACTGGGATGACCTTCACATGAATGCATATTCCATGGCCTTCATTGTTGTGATATTCACCATAGCTGTAGGGGTGTTTTGGGAATTTACAGAATGGATGTCCGATTCTCTCTTCAACACCAATATGCAGACGGGCCTGGACAATACAATGAAGGATCTGGTCGTGGACACTATCGCGGGAATACTCGTGGCCACATTCGGGGTGGGCTGGGTGAAGAAAGGCAAGTTCAAGGAGATAACAAAGGATTTCGGTGAAGAGATAAATCGTAAGATCATAAATAAGCCAGAGATCGATAATGAGCCGGATTTGAAAGACCCGGATGCGTAATATCCCACTTCAACAAATCTTTTAACCAATCACAGTTATCCAATCCCAATGATATGCCTAGGCATCGAGTCAACCGCCCACAGTTTCGGGGTCGGTGTGGTCAATGAGCAGTGCGAGATTCTCGCCAATGAGATCACCATGTACAGCCCGAAGGAAGGCGGCATCCACCCTAGAGAGGCTGCCAATCACCATGCGGACAAGGGTCCGGGAATTCTAAAGCTGGCTATGGAAAAAGCTGGCATATCCAAGAAAGAGATAGACATCATTGCCTTCGCTCAGGGCCCGGGATTGGGACCATGCCTAAGAACTGGAGCAACCATGGCTCGAACTCTCTCACTCAATCTGAAGAAGCCGATAGTGGGTGTGAATCATTGTGTCGCGCACCTGGAGATCGGCCGAGGTCTATTCAAATGCCAGGATCCGGTCCTTCTGTACGTGTCAGGAGGAAACACCCAGGTCATCGCATTCGCCAATGGGAAGTACAGGGTGTTTGGAGAAACCCTGGACATCGGCATCGGCAATATGTTGGACAAGTTCGGTCGAGTGATGGGCATGCCGTTCCCAGCTGGCCCCACGATAGAGAAAATGGCCAGAGAAGGAAACCGATTCATTGAATTTCCCTACTCGGTCAAGGGAATGGATATAGCATTTTCCGGCATCCTGACAGCCGCACTGGCCAAGAGAGGTAAGCATGACATTGCTGATATCTCCCACAGCCTGCAGGAAACCACCTTCGCCATGCTGGTCGAAGTCACCGAAAGGGCCATGGCTCATCTTGGAGCATCCGAGGTTCTACTAGGTGGTGGGGTTGCCCAGAACAAGCGGCTTCAGGAGATGGTGACCATCATGGCCGAAGAAAGGGATGCCAGGATGTTCGTTCCACCAGGTAGTCTATGCACGGACAATGGGGCCATGATAGCCTGGACAGGATTATTGATGAACAAGGCCGGGGTGGCATTGGAGATCAGCGAGACCCAGGTGGACCAGCGCTACCGGACTGATGATGTGGATGTTGTTTGGAGATAAGCCTTTTCTTATCTCGCCCAACTTTTATATATCTCCCCCTGTTAACCGATTTTGCTAGGCTAACCGGGGGGGTAGGCGTCCCCTTATACACTGAAATCGTCTTTAGCAGGGGTGACGGCCGAGTGCGGCGTAACCGGCCCTATGTTGGACCATTGTCCGACCATGAGGTTCTGTCCTTTGGGGTTGGAAGAGATC
>JAGLQE010000105.1 GCA_023137005.1 Thermoplasmata archaeon | reverse complement strand
GTCAGATTGATGTCGCCATCCACTATATCTCCCTCTCCAGCACCAGGCAGTACATTGCTGCCTGCATTGGTGTAGTAGATGTAAGAGCTCTGGTTATTGACTCGATCATAGGCTGCGGCTGTCACATGCCCGTAGCCATTGTTGCCAACGGAGAATACAGAGATTGTGGGTGCGAGCACACTCAGGAAATAGGGATTCGAGCTGTACTCACTTCCATGGTGATCGACCTGGTACACCTCCACCTGCCCTACATCGTTGGCCACAGTGCTCTCGACATCATCATAACCTCCATCGTTGTAACCGCCAAGATCCCCCGCCAGGTACATCTGGAAATCATAATAATCCACTCTCAGCACAACTCCGAGATCATTTTCATTGCTCACTGATAATCCATTCCCATTGACCCCGACACAGGTTGCGGTGACTCCCCCGCCCAGGTCAAGCACATCCCATTTTTCTATGGTCTTCCGCTTTGAACCCGTCGCATCAACATAATCTGTGAAAGCCTGCGACTCATAGGTATCACCCCTGTCATAGGATGCGTTGGTGATCTGCGTAGAACCCCCTAATCCATTGATGACCTCGTCCAAACCTCCAATGTGATCTGCATGATAGTGGGTGGCCACTGTGTATTTTAGCTCACTCAATCCATGTGCGGCCAGGACATCAAGTATATGGGCTCCAGCACCAGTGTCTCCCCCATCCACAAGCATGGCCTCACCTGTGGGAGAAATGATCAGGGTTGCATCGCCCTGTTCGACATCTATGAACACCACCTTCATCAGTCCCCTTCCATCTCCGCCATTGAATATGGCCTCGGTGTTGTGTGCTATCACATTTGACGGGCTCGCCGTATCGTTGATCCAATTGATCGTCAGTGTATGAGTGATATTCACGGGATGGGCTGTCGTGGTGAGGTTTATCATGGCCAGCCCCGCATCCAAGATAGCGCCAGTCACACTCACACCACCATCTATCTGATAATTTTTAATGTCATTCGCATCTATGATATTTACTGCTTCACTGAGGGTGATCTCGACATTGGTGGAGGTTGTCGCCTTGCAATCCAAAACATAGGGCGGGTTCGTGTCTAAATTAGAATGAGTGACGATCTTCCAATTGGTGATATTCTCCACATCTGAAGTGTTCACTGGTTCACTGAAATGCGCCTCAATAGTGGTCAAACCCGTAGAGGCCGCGTATATGAGCTCTGGGGAATCGGTATCCACACCCACCCCCTCCAAAGTACTGGTAGAGTTCTGCGGCTCTGGTATGCTCCTTTGAATGAAGTCATTGAGGTTGTGGTCTGTATCCCATCCATTGCCATTGTTCTCGTCATGGGTCAGTCCTGACCTTCTCTCGACAGAATCCTCTGTGGGTGGTTGCGGTACCGTCGTATTCTCGGGCCATGTTGCCGTACCATATCCAACCCTATCAATTAACGTGTCAGTGTCGTCTCGGATCCCAATATGAGAATTGGTCCACAACCCAAGGTTTATTCCAGGGTTTGCTGTATTGTCAACATGTATACCATAATAATTGAACACATCATTTGCATCGCCATCTTCCTCGCCAATTAGATAAAAGCCATGAGCAGATATGTATCCCCCATTCGCATCTGATTCAGATATTGTATATTTGATATTCCAGACATCAAAAGCAGTACTATCATAGAGAATATCCCACCCGATCAAAGAAATGTCACTGTCGGTTGGATTGTAGAGCTCTACGAACTCATGATCTTCAGTGCCCTCGCATTCGGTGAGAACTTCACTGATCACGATATGATCCACCCAGGTGCTTGGCTCTTGCACGTCAGAGCCAGCTCCACTGCTGACTTGAGGTGTGATGAGAATCGAGCCCGTGAGCAATGCTATAACGATTAGAACGCACATCACTCTCAGTTTTGGTTCATACCCTACCATCACACTCTACCAAATGAATCCAGGACTATATGAGTGTTCTCATCTTATGGATCTTGAATCCAGCACCTTCCTGCACTTATCCGCCCATAGTTCCATACCCATAGCCTCAAACTCCATTATAGACTTCTCAAGGCACTCTTTGGCTTTGTCCAACTCGTTCTGGGCTTTGAAGAGGATGGCATGTTCATAAGAAAGCTTGGCGAGCTCACTTTTATCTCCCACCTCCTCAAGAATGGTTTTGGCCTTTGCAAATTCTTCTTCTGCCCTATCCCAATCCTCCACCTTCCTGTAGATCATGCCTAGCACACGAAGGATCGTGCCATGTTCTACCTTCGCTTCAATCTCGATGGAGATCTCGATACCTTTGCCTGCATTTTCTAGAGCGTTTTGAACATTCCCCTGCTCCAGATCAACCTCGGCAAGGCCGCAATAGGCATAGATCGTGCCATGCTTATCTCCAATTTCTAAACTAATTTCTAGGGCATCCGTGTAAAATTCTAGTGCCCTGTCAAAATCACCTTTGTACAAATACACGCGTCCAATGCTGATAAGCGACGTCGAGATGCCTATTTTATTCCCTATGTTCTCCCCTATCGCAAGGCTATGCTCAAGGTGTTCAAGGGCCTTCACCATATCACCCTTTTGCCAATACGCAAGTCCGATACTAATGGACGAATTCTCAACACCCTGTTTATCCCCTATTTTCTCTCTCATCTCCAGGCTACGCTCATAAAATTCCAGTGCCTTTGTCATCTCGCCTTTGTTCCTGTGTATGACACCGATATTATTCATCGTGGCCGCCATGCCATGTTTGTATCCTATTTTCTCTCTTATCTCCAGACTACGCTCAAAAAACTCCAGCGACATGTCCATTTCACCTTTGTACAAGTACACGGCTCCGATATTGTTCAGCGCGGCCGCCATACCATACCGCTCTCCTATATTCTCCATCACCACTCGGCTCTTTTCATAATATAGAAGGGCCTCATCTTGTCTCCCTTGGTCCAAATGAACATTGCCAACAGCTCTGAGAGCAGTGCCCAGATCCTTCTGCTCTCCTCCGATATTTTCAGATACCTCAATAGCTTCAGAAAATAATGCTAAAGCCTTGTCAAAATCTCCCTTGCTCCAGTATGGGTAGCCTTCGCCTAAAAGTATCCTGCTGTGTTCTGTGGTCCCTTCTTCAACAAGCTCTTTTGCTTCAGTTAGCACTTCGAGGGTTCTATCATAATTTCCCTTCTTTTGATGAACATCGCCAATTTTTCTCAGGTTCCTAGCCTTTGCCTCATTGTCCTCGGTCGATTCTTCGGCTTTCTCATAGCTCACAATGGCCATATCGTACTCACCGATCAGAACCTGGATGCTTGCCAGCTTTTCTAAGACCTCCGATTTTGCTTCATTGTCTAATAACTTAATTGCACGATCATAAAACCAAATGGCTTCCTCATTCGCATACCTCTCCTTCGCCATATCTCCTGCTTTGACTATATATTCCCCAGCTCTCTTGTCTCTCGCTTCGAAATAATGATATGCCAGCTCGTTCACGATCTCATTTTCATTGCCATCGTGAAGTTCCGCGATGGTATCGGCCACTATCCTGTGATATTCCTGTTTCAGCTCGCCCATGATGCCATTGTACAGGACCTCTCTTATCTTGGCATGGTCGAATACATACTTTCTCTCATAGGAGCGAATAAGCTTGTGAGTCTTTTCTATCTCGCTCAAGTTTCTGAGAAGCTGGAACTTGTTCAGACCGATGGTGCAGGCCACCACGTCAGACCCGAACTTTTCGCCGACCACGCTAGCGCATTCCAATACCCCCCTCTGCTCTTTTATAAGTCTGTCTAGCCTTCTCTTTATCACATCATAAACCTTAGATGGGACATCTAATTCTTCCAGCTCTGTCTTCAGTTCCCATGCACCTTCTTTATCTTGCTCGATCGAGCGATCTTCCATGAGTAGTTTAATAACCTCAAGAATGAAAAGAGGGGTGCCACCAGTTTCCTTATATATTCTATTTAAAAACTTGTCATCAAAGGATGTTTTCCCAAGTGTGGAATTAATTATCATGCTAGTGTCTTCCAGCCCCAGCCTGCTTAATTCTATCTTATCCAGCAGATCCTCTCGGTTCATATTCTGCATTGCGGTTTCGAGGTGATGGGGCCTGCCATCATTGGATTCCATAATATCCTCTGGCCTGTAGGTTCCGAGGATCAGAATATTGTTATCCCTGGTATTCCTTGCCAGGTAATGGACAAGGTTCAAAGTTGTGTGATCTGACCATTGCAGGTCATCGAGAAACAGAAGCGTGGGCTTTTCCATAGATGCCCTCTGGATGCCTAGCAGGATGTTGTCGAACAGGTTTTCCTGCCTTATCTTCGCATCGTCAACCAGGAATTCACCATCATACTTTCCAGAGTTGACAAACCATGTTATTTTAGGTTGAATATCCACTGCACTGGAAACATCTCCAGACCAGTCATCAAATCTGCCACCAACTTCTCTGAGGACACGCTTCATATCATCTATGAGGAATTCATTGTTCATTCCCTTGATGACGGTGGCCATAGATAATGAGCCAGATGATTGGAGTAGGATGGAGTATTCACCATACCCCAGGGAATTAAGACAGCCGATAGAGCCGCTGTCCATCATTGAAAGCGAGTCCTGTACGAAGTTCCCAACTGCTTGAAGCATTGAGGCAAAAATATCTGGATCCAATCCTGATTCTTCCCTCTCTGCCTTTGAGATCAGCATGCCAGCTTCACTAATGAGGTATACTGATACAACTTTTGGAGGTGGATCCCCAGATATAAGGTGAAGCATTCCAACTTCTCTCAGAGCGGTCTTTATGGGCATCAGTGGCTCCAGTATTTCGGATAGGCACCATCCCTGTATGATGTTCACACCTTTGGTCTCAGCATCCTTCTTGAGCTCGGAAACAAGTCTGGTCTTCCCTATGCCAGCTTCCCCAGCGATGAAAACCATGGAACCTTTGCCTATAATGGCATTGTCTAATGAATCCTTCAATTTGAATAATTTCTCATCTCGTCCGATAAGTTCTGTTTGTTGTAGAACCAACTCTTCCATCGACGAGAGCAATGATGTTGGATGGTAAAAGGGTTTCCTAATATATCTCCGTCCCACCTACCTTGATGGTGTATTGATAAATCTTACATCCCTTCCCCTAATAGTATATCTAACTACCTCCCCTCAGATATGAACACTATCTACTCAGGTATGGGCACTATGCCCTTGAGCATACAAAACACCACATTCATTTCACATATATCTCTATCGTCCCTTGCCCATAACAAGATTCACTAACATCTGATATCCCGGTGTTAACCATAGAGGTCATCTAAGGGGATGGTGAGAGTGAGTTGGTTAATTGTTACTCTATGCTATCTACTCTGTAGATAGAAACCTGTGCGCACGGAGGTGGCACGGGAGGGGTTGTTGAATTTACCATTAAGTAAGCATATCTAAATCGAGGTAGATTGCCTGTATTCTTTATCGAAGAAGTTGTTAGGTTATTTTAGCCTCTTCGTCAATTATAAGAGTAATATAATTTTGAACTGAAACATTTAGAACATTGCCTTATGCTCTTTGTTGTAAGGAATATTACATACCGTTCATGCCTACATTTATTACAAATTGCCCACATTATAATCAACCCTATCAAACACATGCTCATTATCGAGTTTCACTCTACCATTTCTATATTTATAATATCTACTACTGAGTTTTATTGTATTCATTTTTGATGTGTGAATTTTCACACTGATATTATATTCAATAACCCCAATCTTTCCCATTTGATCAATGGAAAATATATCATCCCCCTTACTGATTTCTGCAATCGACCGTAGAAGTAGCTCATTGATAAATTGTTGTTTGATGAATTCAAGAGGTCTCTCATAGAGAAGTAAACCATAATTATATTTATGAATCAAGTGAAATGTTAGCGGCAGGTTCCCTCTTGCCATATCTTCAAGAACTCCTGGAAAAATCAGAGACAAACCAAAGATATTATCGAATTCGTCATCAGTTAGTTCAAGCCCCAATCTTTGAACGTATATCTTAATATATCGAATAATCATGCCCTGGAACGCACCTGAATTCATTAACTTCACCCGATCATTATGTCTTTTGGTGATCATATTGTGCTTCACTATCAGAGCAATATACTCATCATCCATATCTTCATTTAATATGAAGCAATCACGAGATCTCCCTCTGGTATCTGTAATTCCGGATTCGGATTTGGGAATCTTTTTTAGAATTTCCTTTTTAACAAGACTATTGATGCTCATTCTTATTTTAGGATATTCCTCTTCTTTCCTTGCAAGCTGGCCATAGTACATTGGTTTGGAATTCTTACAAATAAATTTAAAAATAATAACCTGCTGTGTATCGATAATATTCTTTTTTGACATAATGCATACATAGCGGTATGCATATAAGTAAATTTCGTCAATATGATAAATATATTTTTAATTAAATTTATAAATAATATACCAGTATAATTTTAATACTTAAAAAAATACTATATATTTTTATTAATATGGTTTATATAATAATAGAGGTTACTAGTTGATGATATAAATGATATCAATTAAGAAACACAAAAACATAAGAATATTGGGACTTCCAAAGGTAATCCTGTGGGTTACTTTTGACCTTCTAGCATGTATAGAAACCGTACTCCGTTACCACCACCCAGATTGGAACATAGACCAATGTGAAATTTCAAATTGGATGGAAGACCAGAATAGCTTGTGCTCGGAAGAAGCCCTAGAGAATACACTAACTGAAACAATTGGCATAGATTTCGATCATAAATGGGAACAAAAAATAGAGCATCTACTGCTTCATCTCAACTATAATATTCCCCCAATAGTGAGTTTAGTCTTCTCGACCAATAATCCAATTGACCATCGTGCACTAGTCGTCGGGTTTGACAAAAAGAGAAGGGTGTTGCTGTTCCATCCAAACCCCGAATGGAAAATAGATCAGGGAACTAAGCTCACTTATGATTATGCTTATTGGGCAATAGATCAGAAGATATTCGAAAAATTCTGGCAAAGAGATATATTAGCAATATATGACAATCCATCCCAAGACTGTACTAATCTGTTCACAGAATACTCAGAACATATCAGGGACGCACACCATAATCGGGTGATGAAAGAGGTTAGAGTCCCACACCTGGAGATTGAGCTATGATATGGAGTGATATAAAGAGATATCTAAAGCAGAGTGGGGCCAAGCAAGATACAATAGACCATGCTGAGGTCTTTTACATCCAACGTAGAATTATTAATCGATCGAGGAAATATGGCCAAACTAAAAAAGTTCTGTTACAGAATAGCAATGACCATATGAAAATCTTCAAAATAATCAAAAAGAAGCAAGAACGCAATCGCAAGGAGTATGAAAGTATATTTCAACCTACAAAAAAAGCCAAAAGGCAAAAAATGCCACAGGAGTTAGTGAATAGGATATATCAAAGGGATGGCTATAGGTGCCAGTATTCATATCGAGGAGCTTGTGCAGGCCCATTGCAGATAGATCACATTATTCCAGTATCCAGGGGAGGTAGCAACGACCCAAGGAACTTGCAGGTGGTCTGTCGTCACCACAATAAACTCAAAGGAGCGAAGTACCCATGGCCGTGAAAGATATTATAGCCCGTGGGGAAGAGGCAAAACACCTGAATAATTACAAAAAGGCTCTCGACCTGTACCTTGAAGCCGAGAGAATGATGAAAGAGGATGCTCAGGCCAAACATTATGCTTTGCTCAACAACGAAATAGTGGAAGTTGCTATCAAATTGAGATTGATAGAGATAGCCGAACCCAGACTCAGAGAGTATACAGAACGAAAGATTAAGAATTGTATTGGGATAGCTAAACAATATATTAATCTGGCAAAAATCAAATGTTGGAATGGGAATCATGAAGAGGCATGGGATTATTTGGTGAAAGCTGAGGAATTGGCCATCGGGAGTGATGACCATGATCTAGCAACAGTATACATTGCTAGGGCATCATTACTAGAACGACAGGGTGACTGGACTGGCTCAAAGAAGGAATATGAACGAGCACATGACACTCTGAGGAGAGATGCTCCCATCAAATACGTAATCCAGTCATACTACATGATGGGGTTGATGGCCGAACGGGCTTTAGACACGGAGACAAAAGAGGAAGCTGAGAACGAAATATTCAGACTTGTAGAGGTCGGACGAATAGACAACGTGGAGCTAGAGGATCTTAAATCCTCCATATGGAAGAATTACACAGAGATTGAAGAGTGGTGGAGATTCCGAGAACTTGGTCATCCACTTTCAATGGAGTTAATCATGAAGGTCTTCAAGATCTTCGAATACAAGTGCCAACTGGACTACTTAGGGACATGCGAGGGACCGATGCAGATTGTTCATGAGAGGCCATTATCAAAAAATGGGACCGATGAGTTACACAACCTGAGAGTATACTGCCGTAGACACCTGGAAGGTAGTGTAAATTTAGATTTGCCCATTTAAATCACAATAATCGGGCTGTTATTTCACATTTAACCAGTGTTACTCCTAAAAGCCAATCTAATTTTTTCCTCTGTTTTTTAACTTTTAAGTATGTACGATAGCTTTTTATCATTTTATGCCTATGAGATGTCGGTAAGTTACTCTCAGGGCGGGAACAATCGAGGAGATAGTGCACTCGTTCTTTCCTGAGCGGTAGCTTACCAGCTATCTCTTTGGTTCCTAGAGCTGAAGATATTAGTGGAGGAGAGAATATGATGAAAAGCCTAACATTAATTATAATTGGATTAATTAGCTTGTGTTTAATAGGTAATACTTTTGCCCAGATAGGTTCCCCAGTGGAAACTGAACCACCTGCCTGGGAACCAGATGTTTTGACTGAAGAAGAAAATTTAGTTGCATTTGGAATTATTATGTTTTTGATTCTTGTTATCGGAGTTATTGTTATTCTGTGGTTAGGTTCAAGACATGAAAAAGAAATGAAACCTTCAAGCACAATTAAGGGGAAATTCTGTCCTCATTGCGGATCTAACAATTCTACGGATAACAATTACTGTGGACAGTGTCAAAAGAAATTGCCCTAAGATTTCTTTAAAACTTATCTTTAAACTTATAAGAAATATCTATGATAACATTGTGTGGCCACAGCCTGTGTTGTGCTAAGAATACTTCCACCCACCCCCCACTAAGGGAATTATACTCCCAATACCATTCCCTCCCGATGCGCGTTGAATCAGAGGAGAAGGGAATAAACATCCACAATGAGTACTCGCTCCACAACCTGATCAAGCATCTTTATTCACTGCCTGGAGACAGGTTCGAGGTCAAGTTGGATGGCTTCATCATCGATGTTGTGAGGGATGATACCATCATCGAGATCCAGACGCGAAGTTTCTCTTCTATCAAAGAAAAGCTGAAAAAACTTGCCCAGACGCATGAAGTGAGGCTTATCCATCCCATCATCACGAAGAAATGGGTGGTGTATCTGGACAAGGAGACTGGGAAAAGATCTGGCAAACGAAAGTCTCCGAAGACCGGCAAGCCCATAGATCTTTTCAAGGAACTGATAAGAATTCCTGTACTGGTCAAACATCCGAACTTCAGTATCATCCTATACATGGTGCAGGCCGAGGAGACCCGCATTAGGGGGGTGAAAGAGGGGTGGAGAGGTCGTGGGTACAAGATACAGGATCGCAAGATAATTGGAGTTGACAAGGTCATTTCACTCAATCACCCGGGAGATTATCTGAGATTCCTGCCTGATGAATTGGAGGAACCTTTCACAAATAAAAGACTGGCCGAGGCCGCGGATATCCTGCCAAGAGAGGCTGGTTGGATAACCTACTGCCTGAAGAAGATGGGGGCCATCAAAGAGGTGGGAAAGGAGGGGCGAAGTCTTATATTTCGCAGGACTGGCTAATTAGAATTCAATCATACAATATCTCATTTGTTGAGTGATAAATCGGTATAATTAAGTAATATCAAACTGTTTCCCACTACAGGGAGGAAAATGCCTAAACATCTTACTGTCCAGGATAAGATCATTATTCATCTAGCCGCCTATCAGAGATATGCCGAGGAGTTCGAGTGCCCGGAAGAGGTCTCACAAGCTGGCATAGCGACGGCCATTGGTAAGAGTCGGGCTCACACCACACTGGAGCTCAAGGCCCTGAGGGATGCGGAACTGGTATCAGAAAGAGTATCACATGTCAGGGGGGCCAAGTCCAAGAGAAAGGTGTACAATCTCACGGCAGGTGGCATCCAGCTAGTACAGAACTTCAGGGGAATGTTAGATGGCCTGGATATTAAATTGGAGATCGATGAGGAGATATCTGAATTGGGTGGCCGGGATGCCGTTACGGAGATGATCACGCGCTCGGGATTATCTGAATTGGATGCCATGATAATAGTGCTGGGAGCCGACGATGTCATTCACCCCAGCCAGACACGGCCTATCAAGTCCACTGACCCCACTGGTAATCATGAAAAATTACCAGAGCTCAAATATTTTTTCGGAAGGGAGAAGGAGCTGGAAACGATCGACACCTTCATTGATGGAAAAGGAGCCGTACTTTCGATCCTGGGGATGCCGGGTATCGGAAAGACCACGCTGGCTCGGAAGATATTGGTCAATAGGAGTAAGGATCTGAAGATATTTTACATTCAATTATATGCATTTGATTCGCCCGTATCCTTCATCCAGCAACTGGCAAGGTTCCTTGGGGATCATGGACTGAAGGAGCTGAGCGATTATCTGGCCAATAAGATGACCCCGGATATCAGGGAGATCGGATGGCTACTTCAGGATATCCTTCCAAAAGAGAAGATCGTATTGATGGTGGATGATCTGGATGTGGTGGGAGAAGGACTGGATGGTTTCCTCAGAATGCTCCATGACATCATGGGTGGAGGGGCGAAGATGATCATAATGTCCAGTAAGCCGCCTGGATTCTATGATCGAAAGGATGTGAATATCGATCACACGGTCATGGAAATGGGACTGGATGGATTGGATGATGAATCATCGAGAAGACTCCTGGAGGAGCTGAGCAAGGTTGAAGAAGAGAATATTACTGGCATCATCAAGGCAGTGGGCGGGCATCCACTGGCCCTCGAGCTGGCAGACTCGGAAACTGGCTCGGATAGCTTTCAGGATTATATCTACGAACATATCATTTCCCGGGACATTGATGGTTTCGATTTCCTCTGTGTCAGTTCGGTCCTGAGACGTCCTTTCAATCCCTGGGATATGAAGATATTCGGTTTCAGCCGAGCCCAAACACTATCGGGAAATGCATACTTCACAAAATATGATGGGGGACTGGTCATGATACATCAGGCCGTCGCCTCCTCAATATTGCTGAAGGCCGGGGAAAAGGGGATCGCACAGGCCCATCAGCGAGCGGGCCAGTACTGCAAGGAACATGATCATAGAGCCTCCGAGATCCTGTACCATCTTATCGAAGCTGGGTTGGTGGATAGAGCCCGGGACCATGCTTCGAACACAAGGAAAGAACTCCTATCAAACTCTAACCTGGACAGCACTCTGGAGCTATTTGAGAGATTGGATGATCCAGATGGTGATGAGAATTTGGAGATGAAGGACATTATGGCCGAGGCATTGAATCAGAAAGGGGACTGGCATCGTTCCTTCGAGATGTCCGAGATCGTCCTGAAGGGGGATGTCCCAGAGTTAAGACTGGCAGCCCTGTTGCGCATAGCGAAGATCAAGAACAAGTTGAGAGAGCACTCCGAGGCACTGAAATACATTGACAGGGCGGTGGAGGAATGTTCATCAGTGGATGATGATCTGGCCCTGGCCAGGGTGCTTTTGACCAGAGGGACCATTCTTTACGGGACCGGTGATCTCCAGGGAGCCCTAAAGACCTTTGATCTAGCCATTGAATTGTCTGATGGAGTGGATGATGAATTATTTCTCCAGGCCATGATGGAAAGAGGGACGAGCCACGCCCTTGCTGGGGAATTGAAGAAGGCCATGATGGAATATGAACGGGCCTTGAAGATGGCTATTGAGATCCAAAACCAGGCTGACATTACCCGTATAAAGCTGAACATGGGACTCATCAATATGCGTATGGGCAAGCTGGAAAAAGCAGGTGAGGAATTCGGATCAGCTCTGGACATTGCTCGGGACATTAGCCAGCCAAGGATGACTGGATGGGGATTGATAGGCCAGGCCGAGCTCTGGAACAGGAGGGGAATGCCAGACGAATCCCTGAGATCATCAGAGGAAGCTTTGGACATCTTTCAAATACTGGGCGATATGGTTTCCGTGTCCGGCGTATACTCCAATATAGGAGCCTCCGAGGCTCTTCTGGGGAACGAGGAACGGGCCATGGAGCGATTTGAAAAGAGTCTTGAGCTGATAAAGAACCTGGAAAGCCCATACATCCTTGGCCAGAGGTATCTGGAATATGGGAGGGGGAACATGGACCTGGGCAAGATGGACGACGCAAAGACCCTGATCAAGAAGGCCAGGAAGATCTTTGATGATATCGGAGCCAAGGAGGATGTGAAGTTGGCTGTCGAATTACTGGATAAGATCTCTTGAAGATTCAAGGGAAAATAATATACCAACTGCGGCTTTATCGAAATATGGTGATCGTGTTTGACCAAGGCAATAATACTGATAGTTGTGGAACCCAGCCTTGAACTGGAGATATACGAGAAGCTTCTCAAGCTCGAGGAGGCATTCGAGGTGACACCCGTACTCGGAACCGTGGATTTCATTGTCAAGGTGAAGGGGAGTGACCATAATGAGATCGCCACTATTGTCATAAAAAAGATCAGGGCACTTAAGGGAGTGACCAGCACCAAGACCTTTATCGAGGACGAGTTCCTCAAAGAACTGGAAGGCCTCTATTCCTCATCATGATGTTTTAAATATCGAGAGTATTTTATCATTGTGTCCCAAATTTGACATTCGGTATATATGGGAAATCCAGAGTTTGGTTAAGCCAAACTCTGGAATGTCAATTTTGGGCCGATCTGGAGAGAATCAAATGAAGATCATAATGTTGGGACCACCAGGAGCTGGAAAGGGAACGCAGGCGCAATTGCTGGTCGAGAAGTTCGGGCTACCGCAGATATCTACTGGCGACCTTCTAAGAGGCGCACTGGCCGATGGAACAGACTTGGGAAACAAGGCAAAGGGATATATGAACAGTGGCCAGCTGGTTCCCGATGATCTGATAATCTCACTTATTCAGGAGAGAATATCCCGACCAGATTGCGAGGGCGGATACATACTGGATGGATTTCCCAGGACCATTGAGCAGGCCGAGGCCATGGAGGCCACTGACAAGATCGATGTGGTTCTCAATATCGTTGTGGACACGGATGTTCTAATGGGCAGGCTCATGGGCAGGCGCACGTGCAGGGGATGTAATGCAGTCTTCAATATCACTGGCCGACCCCCCAAGGTGGAAGGGGTCTGTGACCTATGTGGTGGAGAGCTTTACCAGAGAGAGGATGATAATGAAGAGACGGTCACAAAACGATTGGACACCTACAATGATCTGACCGCGCCCCTTATTGGCTTTTACAGGGGAAAAGGTATTCTCAAGGATGTCAAGACAGGAAAGGAAATACCTGAGACCTTCGGGAATGTACTGATCGCCCTAGGTCATTGATCGTTCATATTCAAAAAGCTGGCAGGCATGATAATATCATTCATCAGCCCTGGCCTTCTCTGTATTAATGAGTCGGCGCATGTCACGGACCACCCTATTGGATTTTTCGGATCCGAAGTCCTCCATTGCCTCTGAAAGAGCTTTGGAAAGTTTGGGTATGTCCCGGGAAGTGATGTAATCCGGCATCATACCCAGTTCCATGCATTGTTTCTTGATGAAGAAAGAGCCCATCTCGGCCATCTCTCTCTTCATTATCTCATGGATCTCGGGACTGAAATTACGGGACGGCATCAAAAGGTGTATTATTGAAGATATTGAAGAACCTTTTGATGATGCGCAAGTTTATTGAGGATTGAGCATGATACTCTACTTGTGTTTAAACTGGGTTTCTTGGTCAATCCCATAGCTGGGATAGGAGGCAGAGTGGGACTCAAGGGAAGTGATGGGGCAGATACCTACAAGAAGGCACTGGAATTGGGTGGAGAGCCATTGGCCGAGGGTAGGGCGATGCAATTCCTATCGGCCCTCAGCTGCTTGAATGACCTGGAAATATTCACATGTGGCGGAAGCATGGGCCAGGATCTTTTGGAAAAGGCAGGAATATCTCATTATGAATTGGTGATCGAACCAGGCGAGGTCACGGCCGCGGAGGACACCAAGATGGCCATAGGGGAAATGGAAAGCCTGGGAGTGGGCCTGATCGCCTTTTGCGGGGGTGATGGTACCGCAAGGGATGTGTGTGGTGCCCTAGTGTCAGAAACTCCGATATTGGGCATTCCAGCCGGTGTCAAGGTCTATTCATCCGTATTCGCCCTGAGCCCTGCTACCGCGGCCTCCACGGTATGCGTGTTTGCCGGAGACCATACAGCCACTGCCCAGGCCGAGATAATGGACCTGGACGAAGAGGCCGTTAGAAACAATGAGCCGGGTGTGAGAGTTAAATTACATGGCATGGCCAGTATTCCATTTGACCCTTCATCCATGCAGAGGGCGAAGCATCCGTCCTCACCAGATGAGAAAGAATTCACGAAGGCCATAGCGATGTCCCTGGTCGAGGAGATGGGAGATCATCTCAATGATCTCCATTTATTAGGACCTGGCTCGGTGAAAAAAGCCATCCTGCATGAGTTGGGACTGGAAGGGTCCTTCCTGGGCGTGGATGCTGTCAGAGATGGTAGAATGGTGGGCCTGGATCTTAATGAGAAAGGGATCTTAGAGATACTGGGTCTCCTGGATGAGGGAGATACTGCTCAGATCATCATCACACCCATCGGGGCGCAGGGCTTTGTCCTTGGAAGGGGGAATCACCAGATAAGCCCCGATGTCCTGAAGATGGTGGGAGTGGAACCAGACAATTTAATAATAGTGGCCAGTCCTCAGAAACTCGCCCGCACCCCCAGGCTGTTCATCCAGACCGGGGACCCGGCACTGGACCAGGAAATAGCCGGGTTTAGGAAGGTCCTCATGGGCTACAGAACATGGGAGATGAGGAAGATCGAGGCTGTTTGAGATCCATTCCCTATCAAGGTATCTTCATGAACTCTTCCAAAGTACTGGCTAACAATACACCATTCACTTTCTTCTGATTGCCCAATGTGTCAAAAGGCTTATCACCATAATCGTGCCCGGGATATATCATCAGATCATCCGGCAGTGTTTTTATTCTCTCATTGAGAGAGGCGAACATCTCTTTATTACTGCCATCCGGGAGGTCGGTCCTGCCACAATCCCCGATGAAAAGAGTGTCACCTGTCAACAGAAACTTTTCATCCACGAGCAGGCAGATGCCTCCCCTCGTGTGCCCGGGAGTGTGGATTATTTTAATTGTTACTTCACTGAGATTCATAATCTGGCCATCCTGTAAAGTGGCATCCACACCCCCTTCTATCAAAGGAGCGTCCAGTTCGTGAGCCAGTATCTGGGATGAGAATAACTTCTTCACTGATTGATTGGCGGCCGTGTGATCCGCATGGTGATGGGTATTGATAATGTACACGAGGTCCAGGCCTAGATCCGATATTCTGGAAAGGGCGGGTGTGGCATCCATGCCAGGGTCAACCATAATGGCTTCCTTGATGGACTGGCTGTAAATGAGATAGGTGAAATTATCCCTGCCTGTGAGGATCTGCTCCACGGTCATGAACCTGAACATCAGTTGGAGCTAATTATCTTTTCGGATGGTCTTTTATTGATCCTGAGCCCCCATAATTGAGATATCACCATACCGGCCAGCATCAGGCTGCAACCGATCATTCCCTTGTAGGATAGAACCTCTCCGAGAAAGAGCCAGCCACCGATAACAGCGAAGACAGCTTCCAGGCTCATGATTATCGCCGCATGGGCGGGATGGGTTTTCTTCTGGATCATTATCTGGATAGTGTACGCCACACCCACGGAGGCTAGACCCCCGTAAAGAAGAGGTAAGGCGGCATCTGATATCGCCTGCCAGGTTATTGTCTCGATGGCGAAGGCAACGGCCATACTGATCGCGGAGCAGACCGCGAACTCCATGAAGGCCAGTTTGATGGTGTCGGTCTGGGGTGATAGCCAGCCTATCGCCAGCACCTGGGCGGCCCAGAAAAAGGCACCGATGAGGACCAGCAGGTCGCCCCAGGATATCGCCAGGGTCTCGGTGAAGCTCAGCATATAGAGTCCGAGAGCGGCCAGTATCGCTCCAATTGCGGTTCCAGCCGTGGTCCTCTGCCCAAAGGCCAGGCCCATTATCGGGACGATCACGACATAGAGCCCGGTGATGAATCCCGCATTGCCCGCCGTGGTGTAGATCAAACCCACCTGCTGGAAGGATGCCCCAATGAATACCAAAGTGCCTGCTAGGATGCCACCGAGGATCAGTAATTTCCTGCTATCCGGGGCTGTAGGTGTTCTTATTTTTTTCCGGGAGTTCCATAGTATCAACGGAACTAGAGCCAGAGCTCCCAGGGCGAATCTTATCCCATTGAAGGCGAAGGGGCCCATATATTCCATGCCCACACGCTGGGCGACAAAGGCAAAGCCCCATATCCCGGCTGTCAGTAGAAGCAGGGCGTCTGAGGTGAGATTGCTTTCCTTCCTGGAAGTGGACGGGGATGTCATCATACATGCTCCAATATATTTTGCTGGCTGTCATCGGGTGGCGAAAACTACCATACCTTGGATGCTTATATTGTTTTTTGGAAGGGGAACAATATTTACACTGTTAACCTATGGCTCTATTATAATTGGTCTGGTAATATGGTGGTAGAAAGTAAATACAAATCAGCAACAGCATATCAATTATCAGCATTACGAAGATACCCTGGCCTGACCGTGTTCGCGGTTAGCCTTGCCCTTTTTGCCTCTCTTTTGACCGTCCTTTCTTCCTGGGTCCTGGGCGATGCCATGGACGAGTTGCAATACGCGGTCGATAATAGCCTTGGCATGACCCCGGAGTTCGTAACCGCCTGCTGGATTATCTTTGGACTTGCCCTTCTTCTTTTCGCAACATATGTCGTGGTGGGATTCGCCTTTGCCATAATGACGCTCAGATGGGAGAGGGATGCCAGGCAAGAATTTTTTGAGACGATACAAGGCAATAGCATGACCTTCCACGACCAGGTGGACAGCAAGAAAATGCTCGCAGTCGCTATGCAGGATATCAGATGGGTGAGGTTCTCCCTCAACCCCGCTCTACGCAATATCATAATGGCCGTTGGCTCTCTGATATTTGCTTCCATCATGCTAACATGGATAGATATCGAGGAAGGGGTGTTCCCGGTCCTTGGTGTGATCGTCGCAATAGGCTCGCCACTGTACCTTTTCTTCGCCTACCGTTACGCGGTGGCGATAGAGCCAGTCAGGAGAGCGCGCTCGGAACAGAATGAAAAACTGACCGCTGTAAGCCAAGAAGTGTTCCGGGGAATAGAGGTTGTAAGGGCCTTCGGAGCCGAGGAACTGGAATCGAGCAAGTTCAAAGGGGTTTCCAAGGAATATGAGAAACTCTTAACGAAAGAAGGGAGGCTGGCAGCCTTCTACATACCCAATTTGATATTGACGGCCACCACCGCGGCAGCCTTTCTTTACGCTGCCAATCAAGTGATGTTGGGCATATTCCCAATAGGCACACTGGTCAAGGCCATCGCATTGCTAGCCGTGGTAGATGGTTTCAGCCACATGCTGCCACGATTCCTCTTAGTCATCAGGGGAGGACATGTCAATGCTCAGAGGATAGTGGATATCCTGGACTGGGCCGACCCGTTGCAGGAGCCTGAAAAACCTGTAAAGGACATTGACTGGACCGGGGATATCGTTCTGGAAAATGTGAGCTTCAAATATGCATCGGGAGAGGGAAATGAAGTTCCCCATGCACTGAAGGGCCTGAGTCTGAAAATCCCCGGTGGTTCGAGGGTGGCACTCATCGGTGGTCCAGGAAGCGGAAAAAGCACTATTCTCAAATTATTGCTCAGATTGTATGATCCAACTGGTGGGAAGATATCTATCGGAGGCACAGACCTTAGCAAGGTGCGTACCAAGGATGCCCGGGCGGCAGTGGGGCTGGTGGAGCAGAATATCTTCCTGTTCAGAAGAAGTGTGAAGGATAATATTGCCTTTGGTAAGAAGGACGCGACCCGGGATGATGTTGTCACGGCCGCGACAAGGGCCCAGGCCAGTGAATTCATCGAGGAGCTCGCTGAAGGATATGATACCGTCATCGGAGAGAGGGGTATGACACTTAGCGGGGGTCAGAGGCAAAGACTGGCAATTGCCAGGACATTGCTCCAAGATCCGAAGATACTATTACTCGATGATTCTGTAAGCGCGATAGATGCAAGGACCGAGTTCCAGTTGCGAAAAGCACTGGACGAGGTCATGAAGGGTAGGACGAGCATCACTGTCACCCAGAGATTGAGGACCCTGATGGAGGCCGACATGGTCATCATCATGGAAAAGGGCATGGTCGTGGCTGTGGGGGATCATGAAGAATTGATCAAGACCTCGGAGCATTACAAGAGAATATTCAGAAGATTGCCGGGTGCTGAAAGATACTTCAACCAGGGTATTGGGAGGGATGTCTGATGGCCGGACCTGGAGGAGCAATGGCACTGGCTGCCGAGAAATACAAGAGAAGCAGGCCGATCGGGGTTCTGCTACGCACCATGTTCAGCTACCTGGGGAAGTTCCGGAACATCATCTACCTCGGCGCCTTCCTGGCTATCTTGGCCACTGTATTCATGGCCATCGACCCACTGGTGCTTTCGTGGGGGATAGACCTCGTATTGGAGGATGGGGCCAATATCAATGGGATCATATTATTAGCTGTTATTTTCACAGTATTGAAGGTAATGAGCTGGATACTTGGCTCCATCAATACCTGGATACTTTCCGGGGCACAGGCAGGGTTCGTTCAGTCACTCCAGCAGGATGTCTATGACAAGCTGATCAAAGCAGATCTTTCATATCATAAAGGAGAACAGAGCGGGGATGTGACATCCAGGGTGACGACGGATACTGATTCTTTGGCAACAGGAATTCAGATCATGATAGACCTGGCGAGCCAGATACTTCTGGTGCTCGCTACATTCATCCTGATGTGGATGGCCT
This sequence comes from Thermoplasmata archaeon, assembly GCA_023137005.1. Taxonomy (GTDB): domain Archaea; phylum Thermoplasmatota; class Thermoplasmata; order SG8-5; family JAGLSY01; genus JAGLSY01. Next base: position 622 of record JAGLQE010000105.1, on the reverse strand, counting down.
CTCCCCTTATCGCGATGGCTGCCTTGGTGGTCATTCCCGTGGTCATTTTGATAGTCATTATATTCGGGACCGTGGGCCAAAAGATCATGTTGGCCACACAAAGAGCGGCGGGCAAGGTATCGGGCCAGATAGCCGAGAACCTTGGTGGAGTTCATGTTGCCAAGGCCTTTAACAGAGAGGATGAGACTGCGGCCATTCTCAGTGAGCTGAACCAGGAATCATACCGACACGGCTTCAATTTCATGATGCTCATGACCCTGATGCAACCCATGGTCAGGACAACTGGCATAGCGACCATGTCACTCATTCTATTCGTGGGCGGCCGCCTGGTCACGGGAAATGATCCTGTCCTCACTCTGGGCGAGGTCTTCCTCGGAACCATCCTTATCCAGAGATTCTTCCAACCCCTCCTGATGCTCAGTATGAACGGGACCATGTTCCAGGCCTCCTTGGCCTCGATGGACAGGCTGATGGACGTCCTGGAGGCCGAGCCCACTGTCAAGAATACGGAAGGGGCGACCGCCCTGAGGCCAGATAGTGATGGGATAGAGTTCGACAAAGTCTCCTTCTCTTACTTGGAGGGTTCCGAGGTATTGAAGGATGTGAGCTTCAAGATCGAGCC
>JAGLQE010000104.1 GCA_023137005.1 Thermoplasmata archaeon | reverse complement strand
ATGTATCTGAGATCGCCTGGGAAAGGACCGAGAATGTCTCTGACAAGATCAAGGAAGGCGACGAGGTCAAGGTCAGGATAATCAAGATCGAGCGTGGAAAGATAGAGGTCTCCATGAGATCACTATTGCCACAGCCAGAAGGCTATGTTGAACCACCAAAGAGAGAGAGGCGCCCACCTTCAAGGGATAGCCGCGACCGCAGAGGCGGTGGCCGTGACCGAGGAAGGCGGGACGACCGTGGTGGCAACTACAACCGCGACCGCAGGTAATGATCTCTGATGAGTGATCAATAACAAGAGAATGTTCCCCGAGCTTTGCCTCGGGGAACCCACTTTTATTTTTATAATAGATTTTAGTGCATATCATTATATATCGGATTACTAATCGCCTAGTCATCCACACGGTGTAGGTTCATCCTGCATCATGGGTAAAATAATAGGAGATAAAATAATGTACAATAGAGACAGAGAAATGCACAAGGCAACATGCTCAGATTGCGGCAATGAGTGCGAAGTGCCATTCAAGCCATCAGAAGGAAGACCAGTATATTGCAGGGATTGCTACCAGAAGCACAGGCCCCCCCGAAGAGACAGATATTGATCTTCGTCTGAGTTTCACATTCAGAAGCAATGGGATTTGCGAAAGCAAAAGAATGGGGAGCGGTCAAACGCTCCCCCACATTTTTCATAAATGGTTTTAAGAAAATTTTGAGGCTAATATGTATCAACAACCAGAACCCGAAAGCAAGGCCAGGGAAACACTGAGGTATTTGGGTTACATTATTGTGCCCATCGGTGGCCTGATATTACTGGCTCTCATAACATATTATCTGCCAGATATATTCGCCTTGATAATGGAATTCATCTTCCTGATAATTATCATCGGGTTCGTTGTGGGGCTGGTCGTGGCGGGGCTGTACATGCTCTTCAAAAGGGACAATAATCATAATAAATAAGAAATGAATGGATGCTCACAGCATCCATTCATTAATGATCGACACAGTTCTATGCACCGATATTAGCCGCCTTCAACTCAGTTATGAGCTTTGGTAGCACATCGAACAGATCTCCCACAATGCCGATATCAGCAACTGTGAATATCTGTGCATTGGGGTCCTTGTTGATGGCCACGATGAAGTCCGAGTTCTGCATTCCCGCACGGTGCTGGATGGAACCCGATATGCCGCAAGCGATGTATAGAGCTGGCCTGACGGATTTCCCTGTCTGACCCACCTGTTGATCCTTGGATATCCAGCCTTTCTCGACCGCCACCCTGGATCCGCCAACTTCAGCTCCCAGGACATCTG
>JAGLQE010000103.1 GCA_023137005.1 Thermoplasmata archaeon | reverse complement strand
AACATGGACCGTATGAATCTCGAATCGGGCTGGCTGGTCTCGATATTCACCAATTTACCTCCGAGTTTCAGCACCCTGTGTATCTCGGAAAAGGCCCTTGTGAGCTTGCCCTTGCCGAGATTGAGGTTCCTGGTGGCGAAGGAGATGGTCACCAGATCGAAGGAATCATCCTTGAAGGGTAAATTGAAGGCATCGGCCAGTGTCTTGTCCACCCCTTTCAATCCCTCCTTTCCCGAAGCAATATCGAGCATCTCCTTTGAGAAATCGGCCATGAACAATGTTGTATCCGATCCAATATTCGATAGCAGGTCGAGGGACATATCCCCGGTCCCACAGCACATGTCCAGCCATTTTTCACCACCATCAGAGGCAGCCAGCCTCGCGGCTTTACGACGCCATGGTTTATCCATGCCCATGGTTATCATGGAATTGACCACCTGGTATCTGCCAGAGATATCATGATAGAATTTCTGAATGGGAGTTCGCTTCATCGGAATGGGAAATCCTGAACTCGGTTATATAATATTTGCCAAACACATCCATTATTATTCTATTCAGTAGTAATAGTTATATACCTTATTGCTCTTAAAACTGTTAATATCAGCATATACCAGGAGAGAAATTGAATGCGAGAGCAAAGCGATTGCATTCGGAACTTCGAAAAGATTTCGAAGTTTCATATGTGCGAACAAAGTTCTCACATACGAGAGTCCGAAATGGAATGCGAGAATGAAATGATTGCATTCAAAAGTTCGAACGAAGTGAGAAATTCGAAATGGAGGAATCTAATATGGCAAGCGGTGGCAAGAGCGAGGCAAGAGCAAAGGTCATGTGGGAAGGCGGTCTGAGGACCAATACACTGATCAGGGGAATGGAGCTGGGATGCGACAAGCCAAAGGGATTGTTCGGCACCAATACGGCCCCGGCACCAATGGAGATATTCTCTTCGGCCATGGGATCCTGTTTGATGACCACATTCCTTTATTCAGCACATAAATCCCGAATGCATGTCAGCGACATCTCGGTGGATGTCAGGACCGAGTCAGATTTTGTCGATGGCCTGGAAAGAATAGTTGCTGGCAGTATGAAACTATCAGTTTGGACAGAAGGTGCGGAACAGGCAAAGATCGAGAAGATCTTTGAGCTGGCCAGGACCCACTGCACGGTTACGAATGCTATAAATTTCCCATTGGAATTCGAGTTGAAGATCAAGGATTGAAGAGAATACATATTTGCTATCCAGGGTGTGGCAATGTGTTGATACCATTTCTCAAAGGA
>JAGLQE010000102.1 GCA_023137005.1 Thermoplasmata archaeon | reverse complement strand
GCAGACGGACTTCATGGCCAAGATCGGCGCGAAGACCAAGGGCACCGCGGAGATCAAGGTAGTCAAATAGACCTTGTCTACGGGAGAAATTCCATGAACCCGACAAATGTATCGAACAATGATAGGAAATTTGTTTTGCCTGGTGACCTTTTGGGAGATGAGAAGTTCAGGTCGGGATCGGGCACATATGGTAGAGATGGGAAGATCTATGCATCCCGTATAGGTATTTTGAATATAAGTCGTGATTTCATCAATGTCATTCCCTTCTCTGGAGCCTATGTTCCGAAACCAGGAGACTCGGTGATCGGAAAGGTGATAGACAATGGGCCATCAAGCTGGATGGTTTCCATCCACAGCCCTTATATCGCACTCCTACACACCAATGACGTTCAGCCTAATATCAAATATGGGGAAACTGGCAAGTTCCTGAAAGCCGGGGACACTGTGCTGGCCAAGATCTCGAACATCAATGAGATAAAGAAGATACAACTCACAATGAAGGAGCATGGATTGAGGAAGCTGGATGACGGGCAGGTGATCCATATCCCACATTCCAAGGTTCCCAGAGTGATAGGAAAAGGTGGTTCCATGATATCCCTGCTCAAACAGAATACCGATACCAAGATGTTCGTGGGCCAGAATGGAGCCATATGGATAGATGGCGAGCCCGGAGATATCGAACGGGTATCAAAGGCCATACGAATGATAGATGAAAGGACCCAGATGAGTGGGTTGACCGATATGGTACGAGAGTACCTGGAAGGTCATGAGAATAATGAAGATCGAGATGATACAGAGGAGGGGTGAAGCTGGTAAAGGAAAAGCTCATTGATGGTGATGGAAAGAGGAGAGATGGCAGGACATTCGATATGCTGAGGCCCATAAAGATCGATGCTGGCCCTCTGAAAAATGCAGATGGTTCAGCTTATATAGAGTGGGGGAACAACAAGATCATGGTCGGTGTATATGGCCCAAGGGAACTGCAACAGAAACACCTCCAGGAACCTGACAGGGCCATTGTCCAGGTCCAATACACGATGGCCAGCTTCTCTGTGGAAGATCGCAAGAAGCCGGGACAGGGACGGCGAGAGAATGAGATCTCCAAGATATTATCCGAGGCACTGGAAGGGGTGATCATCTCCGACCAGTATCCGAGGACGGCGATCAATGTCTTCATCGAGGTGCTTGAAGCTGGAGCTGGAACAAGATGTGCAGGTCTGACCGCTGCCTCTGTCGCTCTGGCCGATGCTGGAATTCCTATGAGAGGTTTGGTGGCATCCTGCGCCGCGGGAAAGATCGACGGACAGGTGGTACTGGATCTCGATAAATTAGAGGATAATATCGGGGATGCGGACCTGCCGGTTGGAATTATTCCAACAACAGGCGAGATCGTTCTTTTACAGATGGACGGCCATCTATCAGACCTGGAATTCGAAAAGGCATTTGGCCTGGCTCGGGATGCCTGCATGAAGATACACGAGCTACAGAGGGAGGCTCTTTCAAGGAAATATTTCAATGAGGGAGAGAGTCCAAAAGAGGATGAACCAGATGGGGAGGTGACATCTTGAAGGACATAGTGCCCGAGCTCAAGATAGAACAGATAAAGAAGCTGGCCCTCGATGGAGAACGACTTGACGGTAGGAGCCTGGACCAGTTCAGGGAGTTCACTATCGAGAAGGATATCATCGGCACCGCTGAAGGATCTGCCAGGCTGAAGCTGGGAGGGACAGAGGTCCTGGTAGGCGTGAAGATCGGATTGGGCAAGCCATATAGTAATAAGCCAGACCATGGAATGCTGGCTACCAGTGTTGAGCTTAAATCCATTGCCCATCACACCTTTGAGCCATTCCAAGCCACGACCAAGGCCAAGGCCATTGAGATATCCCGGGTGGTGGATCGCGGTATACGCGAGAGCGGCATGATAGACCTTGAAAAACTTTGCATGGAGCCAGGAAAGAAGGTCTGGATGGCCAATCTGGATATCATGGTGCTTGATTTCGATGGTAATATCTTCGATGCCTCCACCCTGGGAGCTCTTGCGGCCCTTAAGGATATTATCGTCCCAGCCTCGAACTTCGACCTGGGAGAGGATTTCCAACTTCCCTTGGGTGAAATGCCTGTTTCGACCACTTTCGTGAAGATAGGCGATCATATCATGCTCGATCCAACAGCTACTGAAGAGGCTGTGGCCGATGCCCGTTTGACAGTCACGACAGACACTCTCGGTAACCTGAGAGCTATGCAGAAAGGTTTAAGTGGGGTTCTTTATTACGAGGACGTTACCAAAGCTATAAAGGACTCCATATCTATAGGTAATATGATAAGGGAGACCGTCCGAGGGAATTGAATACGAGAGCAAAGCGATTGTATTCGGAACTTCGAAAGGATTTCGAAGTTTCATATGTGCGAACAGAGTTCTCACATACGAAAACCCGGAATTGAATGCGAGAGCAAAGCGATTGCATTCAAAAGCTCGAACAAAGTTCGAGATTAAATAATGGAGGGATTCAAATATGGCAAGGCGAACCAAGAAAGTTGGAATTACAGGCAAATTCGGCCCCAGATACGGTGTTACAGTTCGAAAGAAGATAAAGGAAGCCAGCAAGCCCAGGCAGGCCCCTCAGAAATGTCCAGAGTGTCAATACATGGCCGTGAAGAGGGAGAGCAGTGGAATATGGCTCTGCAGGCACTGTGACTTGAAATTCGCAGCTTCAGCTTACTCTATCAAGACCAGGGAGTTCAAGAAGGAACAGGCCAAGGTTCTGGAATATGAGGCACTCACCGAAGAGCAGGTATCCAACCTTCAGGAAAAGGAGAGCAAGAGACCGGCTCAGAGGCGGCCAAGATTCACCCAAGATACTGTTGAAGAGATAGCTCCAGAAGAGGACGAGGAGATCGTTCCGGGAGAAATAGAAGCCGATGAGGGAGCTGAGGAAATTGAGCCAGACACTGAAGCAGACATAGAACCAAAGATGGAACTTGAAGCTGAAGAGGTGGAATGATATGTACAGGTGCAGTAAATGCAAGAACCAGATAAGGGGAGATACCAATATCGTGGGTATCCAATGCTCCACCTGCGGCTCAAAGATATTCTACAAGGAAAGACCGAACGTGAAGAAGTCCATACAGGCGAGATGATACCTTGCCTGTCAAGAACTTTGAGATGGTCTCTATTGATGCCAGGCGCTTTTCCAAACCCGGTGAGAAGCATACCAATATCAGGATAGACCATAATTCATCCATCATACAGATCACAGAAATGAACGACAAGGAAGCGAATATCGAATACCGATTCACTGCCAATTACACTGGCATCGGCGTCATCAAGATAGAGGGAAGGATCGTTTATGAAGGCAATGCTTCCGAGATATCGCATATGTGGGCCACCGAGCACAAGATGCCGGATGATGTAGCGAACCAGATCCATAGTGCGATAATGAGCAATTGCCTGCCCGAAGCCGTCATGCTGGCCAGGGACATTCGCCTTCCACCACCAATTCCAATGCCACAGGTCAAGGTCGGCAAGCAGGGCGAGAAGGCCAAGCCATCCAGTGGTATTGAAGTCGCTTAGACTTCAAAACCCTCAGTGGGATCGAGGTTGCGTAGGTAAATTATTGATGGTAATATCAAAATAGCTATTAGTAGCGCGCGCTCCGTTTATAATATAAATTTAGACTTGTCCCGGACAAAATTGAGAATATTAACCAAGGCTTATATCGGGGTTCGGTCCTTTTCAAGATCAGCCTTTCTTAACAGGGGGCTTCTTCTTGGCCTGCTCCGCCCTCTTCACCAATGGGGAAGATGCCTTCTTGACTGGCTTGACCGGGGGCTTCTTGACTGGTTGTTTGATGGGTTTGGATATCGGCTTCTTGGCTGGAACCTGTGATTCGGACTTGGGAAATGGCGTCCTCTGTTGGGGAGAACTACGAATAGGTCTCATGACTGTTTTCTTGACCGGTGCGGAAGGCTGAGAATGAACCCTGACCACATCATCCTTTGATCTGGCCTTCCTTAACTGTTTCCACTCATCCACGTGCTTCTTCTCACTGGGCCTATCGACATCCGAGGTATGCTTCTTCCACATGCGGGATTTCTGGGTCCAATCATGCTCCGGCTTTCCCTCATCCTTTTCGAGTTCGGATCTGGACTTTGACCTTTCTATGAAAAAGATACCGATAGTGGTTGCCACAACGGTGATCACGATCAACATGAAGGCCATGTTGAGGAACAGGTCCTCGTATGGGGCTATTGCATTGAGATATTCTGGGTTCAAGGCTCTGTCAGTGAACTCGGGTATTGTGAATGGAAGGGCAGCTAGAACAGCTGCTGCCAGCCCCCTCGGTATCATCGCATACAGGAAGGCTTTGTCCTCCTTGATGTCCGGCTTTATTCTTGTGGTAATGGTCGCACCGATGTACCTGACGGCGAACAAGCCCAGGAACACCACGGCCAAGGCAATGATGAACATATACATTCCAATGCCCCATATCCATTCAGGGATCAACAGATCAAAGGGATACTGGGGTACGAAAAACAATCCAGCAAAATCAAGGCTCAATGTGAAAGTAAGCCCCAGATAAACAAAGAAGAAGGTCCTGATGACGAAGGAGACCTCGGAATGAAATTCCTTTATCTGTTCATCGAATACAAAATTGATCTTGAGCTTGAACATCCTCCTGAACTCATCCTTATTACTGAGCACGAGGCCAAAGACGAGGGCCGCGATGGCTCCACTGACCTGGATATACTCGACAGCAGAATACAGTATGAGAAGGGCGGCGATGGTTATCATGAAGGAGAAGGGCTTTCCGTGAACCTTTTTGAGGACCATCAACCAGGCTATACCGAATAAAAGACCAATGAACCCAGCGAGTATGAAAGTGCTGAGAAGGTCCTGAATGATGCCACCAGTATCAGTGGCCCCGCCCTTCAATATCTCGATAAGGATAAGGGCCGTCACAATGCACAGAACATCTGATAGAACAGATTCAAGAGATAGTATCGTCTTTGTATCTTCCTTGGCATTGACACCTGCCATGATGGGCAGGACCACGGCACTACTTATCCCTCCGATTATGCACCCTAACAGAAGGCCGATGGTGATATTCGTTATACCGAGTATGAAATAACAGATTATGGCTGTTGCGAACATGGTGCCCATGAAGCCTATGCCAGTGTGTAGTATGGTTATGCCCAGCTGGCTCATCACCTTATCAAGGTTGAGGTTCAATCCACCATCGAAGAGTATGATGACAAGGGCCAGAGCCGCAAAATATGGAGCGATAGTATCTAGATAGCCTTGAGGGATCAGCTGATCATCTAGCTCACCTCCAAGATAACTAGTTAATATTGGACCTATCAAAAGACCTATGAATATTAAAATAAGAATATCTGGCACCTTTGTCTTTTCGAAGAGCAGACTACCTAAGAACCCTATGCAAATTATTGCCCCAATACCCGCAAAGACCATCAAAACGTTGAGTGCCATACTAACATTTTCCGCATGGTTGATGAATTATTAATAACTTCTGTTATCATTAAGAATTATCACGAAATATATAACTCTCATTCTTCAATATCATATAATTTGGCTAATTGTGAAAGAATATCTCCCCGAGTTTCTTTTATTGTGGGCCGGAACTGCCTTGCTACATCCAGCTCGGATAGGTCCAGCTCAACTTCGATGACATCTTCCTCATAAAGGGGACCCTTGGCTAGCACTCCACCCCGGGGTCCGATGAGGGCATCCCCGCCCCAGAATACCATATTATTCTCGGTGCCAACAAGGTTCGTGTAGGCGAAGAAAATGGTATTCTCGATAGCTCTGGCGACCATCATCTTTTCGAAGAACTCGCGTGTTGCGGAAGGCGAGGCCGAGATGCATATCACCATGTCCACCCCCTGGAGGGCGTAGTACTTGGTAAGCTCGGGGAAGAAGATATCGAAGCAGATGATCACAGCGACCTTACCGACCGGGGTATTGTAGATAGGGAAGACTGGTCCATTGCTGGAGAAGTAGGTCTCCTCCTCGAAGGGGCCGAAATTGACCAGATAGGTCTTTCTTGTCGTAGATACGCTACCGTCCGGAAGTGCTACCAGGGCAGAATTGTAAAGAATACCCTGCTTGTCCATATCGCGCTCCGGCATACCCACGATTATTGCCTTACCAGAATCCTTGGCCATCTTGGAAATGGTCTTGACGGAATCCCCCTCCAGAGTCTCTGAGAGTGCCATGATCTTGTCCCGAATGGTGTAGCCGGTCAAGAACATCTCTGGAAAAATTATCAGGCTGGCATCGGTCTTTGAAATAATATCATGCATCTTATTGAGATTGGCTTCCTTGTCACCCAGCTCGGGCCTTACCTGTGCCAGTGCTATTTTGCTCATGATACGAGTAATGCGATTTTATTTAATATATCTTTGTCGAATATCCCAGATCCTCTTTCCTTGACTGCCGCGATCAGGGCATCATCGATGGGTGTGGCAATACCTGAACCACTACCTATCCGGGCGATCTCCCCGTTTATCTGGTCGATCTCTGTTCGTCTATTATTATCAATGTCCTGGAGCATGCTGGACCTATTATTCGAGGTATCCGTGGCTATCTTCATGGTGAGGTCAAATACTTCCTCGATGTCAAATGAGTGTCCAGCGCCATTGGCAACCCGCACACCCTCCTCGATAATGGCCCTGGCCAGCTTGGGTAGCTCTGCTTCTCTTAGAATGCAACCGTTCTCCTCTCCCTGCAATGCGGTCAAGGGGTTGATGACCGAGTTCACCAGTGCCTTTGCCCAGATATCTCTCTTGATATTCGTGGAAATAATGGTCTCGATCCCACTGGTCGTGAATGAGCTGGCAATATTCAGTATATCTTCATCCAAATGACCATCTGGCCATCCGATCTTGGTATCTCCGATGCCTCCATGATTGATGATGCCGGGTGACGCTCTGGTCGCTCCATGACTGGTTATGCCTCCGATGACCTTGACATCCTGCGAAACAATTCTCTCAATGATGTCCACATTGTCAAGCCCGTTCTGGAATGTGATAAG
>JAGLQE010000101.1 GCA_023137005.1 Thermoplasmata archaeon | reverse complement strand
TTTATCTTCGATAGTAGAGATATTTCCATCCAATTTCATCTGCCTGAGCAGTTCTATCACAAAGAACGGGTTGCCATCACAGGCACTGGCTAGATGGTCTATAAATGGTTCGGGAAATTGATGGCCAGGATACATGGCTTCCACGAGAGACAGTATGGAACCACTTCCAAGCTGAATAAGGGGTAAGAGAGTGTAACTTCCTTCCTGGCTCATCTGCTCCATGGTGGTTTGAAGGTCAATGCCCATCTCGGGTCGAAGGGTTCCTATGATCATGATCTTCTCCCGAGTGATATTCCTGGAAAGATAATTCAATACAAATAATGAGGATTCATCTGCCCAATGAAGATCCTCCAGTAAAAGAACAAGGGGCCGTTCACTGGATATTGATTTGAGAAGTTCCAATACTTCATCAGCTATCCTTATTCTCTCATTCTCCAGCTTCAATCCTTCCAAATTCCTTCTAACCAGGAATTTCACATTGGCCAATGTTGATATCTTCTCCTGGATCGGAGCCACATCATCCATGTCTCCAGACCATGAATCGAAGATCTCCCCGCAATCATCCTCTATGGAGCTCACAGCTGTTCTTAGCAAATTATTCATATCGGGATGTTCGATGCCTTTGAACACAGCGGTTAAGAATATATGGGAGCCGTGTTCGATCATTATTTTCATATCACCATATTCCAGACGCCCCAGCCCGGTTATTTTCTCTCCGGCCATACCAAACGAGTCCTTGACAAAGTCTTGGACCGCGGAAAGCATGCCTGCGAATATGTCCGCATCCAGGTTATTGGCATCGGAAGATGCTTGGGCGACAAGAATACCAGACCTATCAACAGCAAATAATGCAGTGAAAGACACGTGTTCCTGCTCTTGGAACAGAGGATCGTCAATTTCCTTCTCGAGGGCTTTGGAAAAGGTCAGAAAGGGATGGATGATGTCGGAAGCGCTGGACCCAGCCAATATCTTCACGTCTTTGGATACAGCATGGAGAAGAAGTTCATCGACCAGCCTGGTCTTGCCAACCCCGGCCTCACCGGAGATAAGAACAGTTGATCCTTTTCCAATGATCACATCTTCAAGATTGGCTTTCAGCAGGTTCAGTTCTTCCCCTCTGCCGATCAATTTTATTTGTTGTGGGCGCAGATCTTC
>JAGLQE010000100.1 GCA_023137005.1 Thermoplasmata archaeon | reverse complement strand
TCATAAGCGGCCTGTGTCTGTCCAGTATTGATGTCTCCTCCATCGAGGAAACAGTCTGGAACTCCACCTATTCCGTAGAAATTCACTCTCTCCTGTACGGAACCATCATTGTTACAGACATTGAATACTGCATCTGTAGCTGCGCTTGGCCACCATACATGAACGTATGCTGGAGCAACAACATCAGTACCTAATGCTGCCAAGGCTCCGGTCCATTCTGGATTGTGACCCGCACAGGGGGCGCAAGCCCATTCCGTGTAGTCCTCAGCCAATGCCGTTCTCTGCACTGAATGCGGCGTGTAGCCTGGTATTGTTCCATATGTCTTCTCAATAGGCTCGTTCACGACAGCCTCTGGTGGTCCCATCGAAGCCGATAATGGAGCATTGCTGTCCATTACCACACGCTCTGGAATGACCTCTGGAGTATCACTGGCAACTCCAACGGCCATAATTCCTAGCCCACTAAATATCATCATAGCAGTTACTATTCCTGCTAACAATTTCACTTTCATCATATTCCTCCATTTCGATCTCTAACTATACTGTACTGTTTTGATACATTATTGTCAGATGTTAGTGCATATAATGATAGTTAATCTATATAACATTTATTGTAATATTATAGCACATTAAATTAGTATTATGTTACAGTATAATATATTGCCCAACAGTCATTATACACCTACGTTCACGGTGGATAACTAAATGATACGATATATTGATTACGCCATATTACGCCAATTTTCTTTGAACTCAGACTTGTCAATAGAAATCACTATATAGCATCAACCTGCATTATCATCCGATGTGGAGAAAGATAGAGAGTGAGTTTTCCCGCCTGCCCTCGCAAGCCACTGTGGCGAAGTACATGCTGGAGACTGGCATAAAGGTGGATGGGATGAAATTATACTTCGACAAGGTCGCCATGTCCCATTCCCAGCTGGCCACCGCACTTGAGAAGGACAAGAGGATAGTGACATCCACTGTCAAGACAATAAATGACGATCCCAGGCTTTATGAGATATATTCAAAGCTCAGCCCAACATGCAATCTCTTCAATATGGCTCTGAACATGGGCTGGGGGGTCATTGGGATGGACATATGCTATACCGGCAAACCAGGGACCATGGGAGAGATCACCAGTATCATCGGCGAGGGAGGAATATCCATCCGGCAGGCTCAATGTCCAGCCACTTCTGCCGGACTTCTGTATATCATCACCGACACGCCTATTCCGGCCAGGATAATCGAGAAGATCAGAAAGGTCAGTGATGTTAAGACGATCACTTTCTACCAGGAATGAGCTGGCTTATTTCTTAGTACCAAACATCTATATAAATCAAGGCCGATATGGTGATTATATTCCGGGCACTCGTGCCAAGGAGGAAGTTTCATGATATCGATCAAGAAGCCAGACAGTGGGCGTGCAAGGAGAATTCTTTCATTCATAGTGATGGTAGCTATGTTGACCATGATGGTCTCACCAGTCATATCTGCCAAACAGGGTCAGGTCAATGAGCCAATGGCATTTCCAATACCATGGTTGGATGATTTTGAGTTTGGTGTGTTCGGTGGAAGTACAGGGATCAATTGGACCACGACAAATAGCCTTAGGTCCGGTGTGAGTGTTGATACATCCCAGTCTGGTTCTTATTCTATGTATACCAGGAATGATGTAGTGACCATTGATTCATCTTCCATTGATACGAGCACTCTCCACGCGATATACTTCAGTGTCTGGATCCGGCAGGGAGGTGCATTTGGTGGAAGCGAGAATCCTGATGGTGGTGAGGATCTTGAGGTTTATTATCTAGATAGTAGTTTGACATGGAAGCTCCTGGAGACTTTCCCGGGTTCTGATGCTGCGGGAACCATTTACAATAGGAATTATCCACTTCCTATGGATGCGAACCATGCTGATTTCCAGGTTAGGTTTCATCAAACTGATGGATCAGGAAACACCTTCGATTATTGGCACATTGACAATGTCTTGATCGAACCAATTACTCCCTTCGTTGTGGAGGTATCTCCAGTATTCCAAACGGACTCAGCTCATGCAGGCAGTGTGGTTGATTATAATATCACTATCAAGAACACAGGATTATTGAACGATACCTATGACCTTTCTGTATCTGGAAATGCCTGGCCAGTGACCTTCAGGAATGTTGCGGATACCATGGATATCACGATGGTGAGTGTACCTGTCAACATTACTGTTCAGGTTATTGCTCGTGTGAATGTTCCAGGTACTGCCATGCCTGGCGATTCGGACCTTGCCAATATCACTGTTACATCGCAGAGTGATATGACAGTGATGGATAATTGTGTTGTGTATACCCAATTTTCTTTACCCATTAGTGGTGACGGTGTGTATTTTGTGACCGGTACCATATCTGATTTTGGCTATGGAAATGGCGATGATTCCGGGCATTTCTTATTCAACACCCTCGACTGGCTATGGCCCACTTATGCGAACAGTGGCGAGATACTCCTTATATGGGATACCAATGCATGGAACGATGCCTGGAGGGTGGAGATGAACTCTCGCGGTATATCCTACACCCAGGTTGGAGGAGTCACTGTCAATGCAAGTTCATTAGACCCAGTCACATATCCCATGATCATAATCTCCGAAGGAATGGCAACCGCTTCCCTGCCAAATATGGAATCCCTGGTCACAGAATTAGAGGACTATGTGACAAGTGGTGGAGTGCTTGTGGATATGATAGGAACCAATAATGTTAGGAGATGGTCCCAGGGGACGCCCGGTCCTTTTGGAACTGAAACATCCAGTGATCAGGATGCAAATAATTATGTTGCAGAGATCGGACATGAAATGGTAACGAATATGACCATCCCCTTCTTTACTGGCAGCTCGGCATCACATGCCAGAATGACCACATCGCCGAATGGATCCATTGCCCTTCTAACAGAAGGAACTGTTCCAGGAGGAGATCCAGTAGCATGCTGGCTTGAATTCGAGAGCATTGTGAACGATATGGTGATACAGACATCCCCTGTCAACAATTCCACGAGTGTCTCTGTCAATAACAATATCGTGGTGATATATGACCAGAACATGAATTCCACTGATGATCCAGAACTGTCACAGATCGCGGGAACTGATCCCGGAGGATGGACATTCGCTGGCTGGTCATCCACATTCATAAATAATGATACCGCGACCTGGACACATAATGATTGGGCATTGGGCGAGACCGTGAACATGACAGTGTTCAATGGAAGCTCTCTCAGTGGAAATATCCCATCACAATATAATTGGACATTCAATACCACCCTGGGAGGTGCCACGACCGCGAATGCCACTGGTCCAATAAGTGCCTGGATCAACATTGCAGATGTCAATATTGAATATTCAACAACTGGCGGTCCATCCACAGTGGATATGTATTATTCGACAAATGGTGGAAATACTTGGACCTTGATAGGCACGGATGACCCAGCAGATGGAACATACCCATGGACCATTCCTGGCGAGGGCGTCTACTCATGGATCGCTGTATCGCCTGATGAGGTTGCACCTGTTCCAACAGATACACCAGAGATTGGAACCTATCAATATGATGGCACACCACCCACATCTTCCGCAGATCCGATCGGAATATACTGGCATGAGACCTCGCTTTTGATAACAGCAACAGCCAATGATGCTCTAAGTGGAGTTTCCTCTGTACAGCTCTTTTACCGATATTCATCAGACAATGCTTCATGGGGTGGATGGATATTGTATGGCTCCGATAATATCGCTACCTACGATTTCAACTTCAATTTCCCTCTGGGAGATGGATATTATGAGTTCTATACAATTGCTATGGACAATGCACTGAACATGGAGGATGCACCTGGAAATGCAGATACCATCTGTGCCTATGATCCAATACCACCAGCAAGCTCGGTAGATGCTATTGCTCCTTACATTGTGAATGTCAGCCCCATATCCTTGACTGCTACGGCAAGTGATACCACAACAAGTGTGGACTATGTGGAATTATGGTATAGATATTCTTTCAATAACTTTACCTGGAGTGCATGGGCGAACATAGGGAATGATTCGATCTCTCCATATTCATATAATTTCATATTTGCCGATGGTGAAGGTTACTACGAATTCTACACCAGGGCTATGGATAATAATTCCCAATATGAACCGGCTCCAATTTTAGCTGATACATCCTGTCTCTTCCAGCTTATCATACCAAGTTTCCTGTCTACGGACCCAATAGACGGTTCTATTAATGTTCCTGTTGATCAGAATATTTCTGTTGTTTATGATGAGACCATGGACACAGCTTTCACTCCAATATTGACACAAATAGCTGGCACAGACCCCGGAGGCTGGACCTTTGTGGGTTGGTCCATGACTAATCTTGTGAATGACACAGCTACATGGACACACAATAACTGGTCTTTCGCTCAGGCCATTACCATGGAGGTTAGTGGGGGAGTTAACCCAACTGGAAATTCACCTATTGATCCCTACAACTGGAGCTTCACGATCTATGCCCCAGACTCAATACCTCCCGCAGTGGATGCTGGTCCCGATATGTGGGAGAACTCCGTCTTCACCCAATATGGTACGGCCACGGATGCTGATTCCGGTGTTGAGGGATATGAATGGGTGCAGGTATCTGGCCCTGGAACCATCACCTTTGGCGATTCAAACAATCGGTACACCCCCATAGAGGCTGACATTGATGGAACATATGAGATAAGCTTCACGGCCTTTGATTATGAAGGGAACAGTGCCACTGATACTTTCATCCTTGTTTGGGATACAATTGCTCCTTTGGTGGATGCTGGCCCAGATCAGATAGTTAATAGGATATTCACCCAGTACGGCACAGTGGTGGAGGAAGGCAGTGGGATCAACTACTATACCTGGGTGAGGATCACAGGGAATGGCTATATTTCCTTTGGCTCTAATTACCTGAACTATACCACTATCACGGCCGACACGGACAGGACCTACACCATTCGGCTAACGGTCCGTGACCTTGCCGGTAATACCGCATACGACGAGTTCACTTTGATCTGGGATACCGAGCCACCGGAAGTCAGGATACGCCCATCTGGAGATGATGTTCCGATAGACACCAACCTCACCTTCACTTTCAGTGAGGAAATGGATACCGACAGTGTGGAATCTGGTTTGAGGATATTCTGGAATGATGGAGGAACTTTTGTCGAGGATGACACGATCACCGGGACCTTCATCTGGAATGAGGATAATTCAAGGGCCGACTTCCTATTGGATGAACCACTGGCCTATGGCACGGAATACAATATCACGCTCAGCAGATCGATCAAGGATCTGGTAGGCAATAGGATGTGGAATATGGAATTCGAGGTCTTCACCACAGAGGGTGAGCCCATTCCTCCCGCTGGTGACATAGAGGGCCAGATAGTGGACTCCAATGGTGATCCCATTGAGGGAGCCCTGGTCCAGATAGTCGTGGATGGCGATACCTACTCATACATTACCAATGAAGATGGTGAGTTCGAGCTGGAGGATGTGCCAGTAGGAACACATGACATGATAATTTCAGAAGGGGACTACGAGACCACTGTTCCGGTCACGGTCTCTGACGGGCAGACAAATAATGTGGATCCGATCACCCTGGACACAGATGATGGAGCATCTAGCTGGTGGTGGATATTGATAATCCTACTGGCAGTGATGCTTTTGGTCATAATCCTTATGATAGCTAGGAGGAATAGTGGACCACCGCAACAGGCGATGCAGGCACCACCTCCCGGGTACCATCAACCTCCGCCCCCGCCGCCACCACCAGGCTATGTTCAGCAACCTATTGAGCCTATGCAACCCGAGGTACCACCCGAAGAGAGCGGGGGTATGGAGCCTGTAGAAGGGGCCGAGGGAATAGAAGGTGCAGAGGGCATTGAAGGTACTGAAGCAATAGAGGGAACAGAAGGTGCCTGATAATCATCTATGAAAATATTACTGGCTAGACGTCTCCCCTCCCTAATTAACAGCCTCACCCGCAATTCGATATAATTGATATTTTCATCTTCAAATTAATAAAGGTATCCCAAAACCTTTTTTATGTCCCCTGTCAATATCTAGATGGAGTGATACAATGGCGAGCATTGAAGATGAACTGGTCAAGGCTGATATCCTGCTGGGTGAGTTCGAACATGATAAGGCAAGGAAGAAGTTCAATGACATTATCAAGAAGGACCCAAAGAATGCCAGAGCGTACTTCGGCAAGGCAGAGGCATCCCTGGGCGTTCACAAGGTGAAGGCCGAGGACATAATGGAGCTTTACAAGAAAGCCGCTGAGCTGGATCCAGAAGAGGTTTACTATGTCACTTCCCTCGCATCCTTCTGTAATGAGATCGGCCGCTTCAATGACGCTGAGGAATTTTATGTCAAGGCCACAGAGATCGATGAGGAAAATGCCAGCCTTTATTATTCTGAACTAGCGATTGGCTACTTCACAAGGGCTCCCATCGCCATGGAGAAGTTCCTTGACGATACCACAACGAGGATGATAAAGAAGAAGTCTCTCATCTACATGCTCAAGGCACTGGACATGAATGAGAAAGAGGCAATAGACCTGCTATCCGATTAAATTCCCATATCTCTAGAATATCATATCTATTTCATTAGCACTAGCCATCGAACATTGGAACTGCTTTATTGAATATCACTCAGTGCCGGCTCGGCAAGCCTTGCACCTGCCTGTGCCAA
>JAGLQE010000010.1 GCA_023137005.1 Thermoplasmata archaeon | reverse complement strand
TTCTTCAGGCGGGGCATGTTCAAAGGGTTGATGCTTTGCTGATAATACGCTACGCCTTATTGGCCTTCTTCTTTCTCTCTTTGGATGTGAAACCAGTTGCCCTGAGTAGGAAGTCGTTATATTTGGCAATGGTCTCGGAAGCCACGTCATTATCCACCTTGGGGTTCATGGTGGTTTCTACAGTAATGGTCTTTTTCCCGTCCAGACACACGACCAGCGGATCCAGAGCACCGTATGTGGACACCAGCTTGTCACCATCCTTCTTGACATTGCCAAATATATCCTTCATAAGTGCCTTTAGCTGGTCTCCCTCGATATTAGCGTAATGTCCTCTTTTGATACCGTATGTGTTCATATTGAATTCTCCTTTATTGGATATTGCATATTGTATGGAATAGATTGTATCCAGCTTCCAAAGGAAGATGGTTGCAAACTATCCTCTTTGACCTCGCGCCTTAGTGAGTGTCAAAGGTGCGGGGGAAGGGATTTGAACCCTCGAAGGACTAACCACTAGGCCCTCAACCTAGCCCCTTTGGCCATGCTCGGGTACCCCCGCATTATGCGTTTGCTTACTTCGTGGCTTACACCACAAGGCAAACCCAACAATCAACAAACAATATTTATAATTGCCCACTTGGGGTTTTTACTCTAACCCTTCCACAGGACTATCGTATTGCCCCTGACGTCTATGAGTTCCGATCCAGTATGCTGCGACAGGTCGCTAGCTATCAACTTGACCTCATTCTTATCGCATCCCAGGGCCTTGATCTTTATCAGGTGATTCTTTGACAGTTGGTGGGCTATCTCGCTAATGACCTGCTCGGTCATACCGGATTTACCCACTCGGATCGTGGGCTGGATGGACTGCGCCTTGCCCTTGAGTTCGCGTATCATCTTCTTTTCCATATTATCGTCGTCCTTTGTTCTTTGTCCCTTGTTTATTGACCCTATTCTGAGGTATTCTTTCTTTCTTAATATGCGGCCTCTTGTACGGCCTTCTGTGAATGTCACCGCATTTCAGGCAGTGAACCGTGATATACTGGCCGGTCATCCTGGTCCTGGAATTCACGGATGGGATCCTGTATGTTCCACAGGCCTTGCAGAAGCGATATTTGAGATCTTTCGGAAGAGGAACATTGTAACGCTTGCCTATCTTCATGGCCAGTTGACCATACCTGTTGGATCTGGCTGGCTTGCCGGAAGCGGCCTCTTTCTCCGCCAGGTCTATCAGGATGGTGATCCTCTCACGAGCTATCTTCCTTCTCTGATCCTTCTTTCTGGAGAATCTATCTCGTTTTCCCATGGAAATTCCTGCCTGTCATCATTGTCATGACCGGGCCCGAATTGAACAGGCCTTGAGGTGGCTAAACTGACTATCGCTAATAAATGTTACATTGTGGAACAAACATTCGATCGAGATCAGCGTCTAAGAGTGTTATGATCTGTTATTTCAGATCAGGCCCATGTCTTCGACATCTGCATTCTGAACGCCAGGAACTTCTCGTATCTTTGCCTCCAGCATATCCACGACACCCTCGCCATCCTTCATGATCACCTGAACTATAAGGGCCTTGAGACCGAAGGCCAGGGGCCTCTCCTCGATCTTATTCACCCTGCATATCTGTCCAAGGTCATCGTTCAGCTTTGTCTTCAGTTCATTCAGGTCAGTTTCCAGACCGTCTGGCATGACCTTATAAGTTATTGCTACGTCTCCCATTATTAATCACTCCATTTCGAATCTCTTACTTCGTTCGAGCTTTTGAATACAATCACCCTGTTCTCGTATTCAATTCCGTGCTTTCGTATGTGAGAACTCTGTTCGCACATATGAAACTTCGAGCCCTCGAAGTTCCGAAAGCAATCGCTTCGCTCTCGCTTTCAAATCACCTATGGACCTTCAAACCCACATTCCGGGCATATGTATGTCACACTCTGATCCCTACAATTATAGCATCTACCTGCCATGAATTTACCACAGCTAGGGCAATTGAACATTGTACTCCCTGTTTCGACCAGGGGTTTTCTGCAGGATGTGCAGACCACGTCTTCGCTCATCTGATTCACCAATTGGGCGGAACACATCATCATCTATATAGTTTTTCACAATATCAAGCTGAAAAGCAGGCAATGTTACCATTATTATATTAGATATATAGGACAAGACTATCAGCATAAACCTAGACTTTCAGGAAATGATCAGTTGAAATTCGAAGGGAGACTTCAATCCTCTCCATCCAATACTCTTCTGACATCCTTCATGGTCTCATCCGGGTTGGTATAATATGCTGATATGATCGTGGCCAGTTCCCTGTTTGTTTTGATGCCGATCCGTTTCATGTACTCCAGCAGGTCTATTCTACGTTTTACTTCACGCAACATTTCCCTCGCTGTCCAGTTCTTGCTTTCGGCTATTGCCTCGTAGATATAGCTGTGGCCACTGTAATTGAAAGTATCATCTGCCGGGTTCCAGGTGTAGACCTTATTGGTTATGAGATCACCCGAATCAGGATCCATGCCGAATATCTCTGTCAGTGATTTGACTCGACGTGTCATTCCCGAGCCCACCTTCACCTGTGCCTGCATGAGCACCAGGTCCAGAGCAGTCAGTAGAGCCCTGGGTATCTCGATAGGTGGCTGTTCCATCCTGTTCACCATCGCCTGGACATTATCCGCGTGGAAGGTGGTGTACGCGCTCTTACCTGTTGCCATCGCCTGGAAGACCACATTGGCCTCCGAACCTCTGACCTCACCGATCATCATGTACTGTGGACGCTGTCTGAGAGCCGCCATGAGAAGATCGAACATATCTATCTCTCCTGCGGACTTTCCGGTGGCATCCTTTCCTCCAAAACCCGATCTGGTAAGCAATGGCACCCAGTTCTCGTGAGGGAGATTCAATTCTCTGGTATCCTCTATACTGACCACTTTCATCTGAGCAGGAATGAATATAAGCACCGCATTGAGGGTCGTTGTCTTACCACTCGCCGTACCACCGCACACCAGAATGGATTTACCATTCTCGATGCAGAGCCAGATATATGCCATCATGTCCGGGGACATGGTCTTGAACCTGACAAGATCAAGTGGTGTGAAGGGGTCCTCCTTGAAACGCCTGATAGTGAAAGATGATCCTCTCTTGGTAACATGGGTTCCCAGGGTGGCATTCAGCCTGGAGCCGTCAGGGACGGTCGCATCCAGCATTGGTTCGGCCACGGATATGTGCTTACCACATCTTTGGGCCAGCCAGACGACGAAAGCATCAAGTTCCACTTCGTCCGAGAATTTCAAATTGGATTGGATAGAACCGTACTGCCTGGTATAGATATAGAATGGAACATCAACACCATCGCAAGAAAGATCCTCCACACCTCCCTCTATCATTGGGACATCTATCGGACCGTATCTTACAAAATCCCTTATTATGTAATACAGAACCCTTTCCTTGGAAAGAGGGTTGAGTGAAACCCCCATGTCACTAAGCAGGCTGTCCACGCCTTTTCTGAGATAGTCTTCCTTCTCCTCGTCCGTGGCATCCTCAAGTAGTTCCAGGGAATCCACCAGGATCTCCTTCAGGACCTCAAGAACATCCTCTTCCTCTTCCTTCAAAGAGGGTTCGATTATCTCATAGAAATAATCGCTGGATATATTATCGAAGGTTATGCGGACATAGGAAAATCCCTCTATGACGGGTATTATCTCTATCTCCTGAATATGTTTCTCACGTATCTTCGGAATGGTGGTGACGTCCTTGATCTTTGAGGCTTCCTTCGCCCCTTTGGACACCTTGATCTTCATTGCCTTCTTTCCAGTGAGCTTGGACATATAATTCTTCTTAAGATCGTCAAATGCAGTGAA
>JAGLQE010000001.1 GCA_023137005.1 Thermoplasmata archaeon | reverse complement strand
ACTGGCGAGGGGATATGCCGCGTTCCCCTATTGAACAAAGCAAAACCACTGCTCCAGATGCTGGAAGATGCGGGCGTGAAGCCCGAGGAATGCGCGGTCATCGGCAATAGTGTGATCGATGTTCCAATGTTCAAGGTGGCGGGATTCTCCATTGCCTTCAATCCAATAGATGAGGAAACCATACGCGAAGGAAATGTTGTTATTCACTCAGATGATCTCAGGGATATATTGCCATATTTAATATGAGCCGGAGGGCCGGGCATTATATTTTCTCAGCATGGCGAGGTTGTCTTCAACATTTGGCCATCTACACCCCATACTCCCCAACCATGGGAACAAAAGCACAGCCTCCATGGTCCTCCTTGATGAACTTGCCATCCATCTTTCTGACTCGGATGAGCTTTTGATAATATCCGGAACCCACTGGAAGTATGATGATCCCTCCCTCTTTGAGCTGGTCCATGAGTGGTTGGGGAACATCCGGAGCCCCGCAGGCCACCATTATCCTGTCATAGGGGGCGTGCTCGGGTAATCCTTTTGAGCCATCGGCATTGATGACGGTTATCCTGTTCTGGAACCCGATGCTCTCTATATTGGCCCTGGCCCTGCTGGCGAGTTCCTCGATGTACTCGATGGTGTAAACATGACCTCCCTCGCCTATGATGTGGGCCGCCATGGCCGCATGGTAGCCAGATCCTGCGCCGACCTCCAAGACCTTGTCTCCTTTCTCCAGTTCAAGTAATTCCAGCATCATTCCCACCATGTGGGGGGCCGAGATGGTCTGTTCCTTCCCAATTCTCAGGGGGGTGTCAGAATAGGAAAATAACTTGTGGTCCTCAGGAACAAAATTCTCCCTGGGGATCTGCCGAAATGCCTCTATGACCTCATCACTGTGAATGTATCCTGAAGATATCAATCTCTTGATCAACTTCTCTCTCTTATCTCCGAACATGGTTCCGGTCCGGGATGGTATTGTGTGATATTAAATTCTCGATGACAGAATGGGGTGTATTGGGTTTGGGGCCATCCAATAATGGTTTATGCCTATCCAGTATGAAATTCTCAATTGTGACAAATAAAAAAGAGTTATTAATGATGATGTGTTTATCCTGGGCTAGTGGGCTAAAAAAAGTGGTGAGGCTCTTTGAGGAGAATTCTGATAGTATCAGAGCCATGAAATAAGAAAAGGTGAGCTACTGGTACCCAAAAAGGACGATGGCGATAAATGCCCCGTATGCGGAGGGGAGATCATTGCAGACAGTGGCATATGTTTAGTCTGCGGAAAGAAACCACCCACTGGGAAGAAGGGCGGTGGCAAGAGATTGCAGGTCTCCATGGTAAAAGATATTTCTTCAAAGCAGGGCTCTGATTCTAAAAAGAAAGATGATAAAAAGGAGAAAAATGCCAGCAATGGTGAGAAACCCAAATTAGCAACCAAACCATCCAAAGTAAGCAATGAGGACAAAGCACTGGCCAAATGGCTCAGTGGGGATGATGAAAAAGAGGCCCTGGGAGATTGGCTGGGTGCTGAGCCAGAGCCTAAAAAGGACAAGAAGACAGGGGACAAAAAGGAGCCTGGCAAGAAGAGTGATAAGGAGGAGGAGAAGTCTGAGGAGAAAGATGAGCCTAAGAAGAAGTCATCTGGGAAAGAGGAAGAAGGCGATGACGCACTAAAGAAGTGGCTCAGTGGAGAAGAGGACACCCTAACCGATTGGCTGGGTGACGAGGAGGAGGAGAAGAAGCCTGATCCCTTTGTGATCGAACCTGTGGGCAAGGAACTGGTCGAAAGGGAGAAGATACTCAATGAGAGAGAGATGGAACTGGACAAGAGACAAGAGGAAATAGAAGGACTTAAATTAGAAATGTCCGAGTTCAAGAAGATCATGGAAAGTGAGTTCGATAAGGTCAAATCAGGAGATTTCGACCCACTGGTCATCTTGGAGGAGACAGCCAGATTGAACAAGGAACTTCAGGGCGAGATAAAAAAGAAGAAGCTTCTGGAGGAGGAGATAGTACAGGTCAAAAAGGGTAGCCTGGCTGTTATCAAGTACGTGAAATCACAAAAGGGGGATTCCGGAGGAGTGGCCAAATCACTCAAGAAGAAGGTGGAGGAGGACAGCGAGACCATAATCGAGCTGGAGGCCGAAATGAAGGCGAAGGAATCCCTTATTAAGGAATTGAAACAACAGATAAAGAAGGGCCTGGATTCATTGCCAGAAGAGGCGAAGGACATTAAGAAGATGGAACTAGAACTCATCGAAAAGGAGAAG